>NZ_JAMYUT010000005.1:0-274202 GCF_040323235.1 Mesorhizobium sp. M0051 | reverse complement strand
GTAGACGCCCTGGAACACTGGCTGAACGAGCGCGACATTGCCGAAGACCAATACGACAGCGGCGGCGGCATCTGACGACAGCGAGGTGCTCGAAATCTTCGAGCGGCTTGCGCTGGCGGCCGGGCGCGAGGTGATGCGCGTGTTCCATGCCGGCTGTGCGGTCGACCGCAAGTCCGATTCGTCGCCAGTGACCGAGGCGGACCGTGAGAGTGAGAAGATCATTCTCGCCGGACTGCGCGCCGCATTTCCCGACATACCTTGCGTGGCCGAAGAGGAAGCATCCGCCGGCATCGTACCGCCCAACCTGGACGGGGCCTTCTTTCTCATCGATCCGCTCGACGGCACCAAGGAATTCGTCAACCGCCGCACCGATTTCACCGTCAACATCGCGCTTGTCCGTCACGGCGTGCCGGAGGTCGGCGTCGTCTTTGCCCCCTGCACGGGCCGCTTCTTTTCGGGCCTGCCGGGCAAGGCGGAATCTCTGGAAATCAATGGCGACTTCCAGATCACAGCCCGTCGGCCGATTTCGGTGAGAACAGCCGTCGCGCCGCTGGCCGTCGTTGCCAGTCGGTCGCACAACACGCCGGAAACCGAGGCCTATATTCGCGACCTCGGCGCCGCCGAAATCGTCTCGGTCGGTTCGTCCTTGAAATTCTGTCTTGTCGCCAGCGCCGAGGCGGATGTCTATCCGCGCTTTGGTCGCACCATGGAATGGGACACGGCAGCGGGCGACGCCGTGTTGCGCGCGGCCGGCGGCATGACACGCACACTGGACGGCCAACCTTTGCTCTATGGCAAGCGCAGGCAAAGCGACGACGAGGATTTTGCCAATCCGCATTTTATTGCCAGCGGGGCAGGGGCCAGCCCCGCTTGAGAAGGCCCGGCAGCTTACTCGGCTGCGGCCTGCGCTGAATTCGATCCGATGTAGTTGCGGATCGTCTCGATGATGCGGTCCTGGTCGGCTTCGCTCAGATAGGGGTGCATCGGCAGACAGAGGATTCGCTTCGGCAGGTCTTCTGACACGGCAAGGCCGGTCGGCGTGCGCGGGTAGTCGCGGTAAGCGACCTGGGCATGCAGCGGCTTCACATAGTAGATAACAGACGGAATACCCTTTTCACCAAGATGCGCCTTCAAGCCGTCGCGCTTCGGCGTCTCGATCGCGTACTGCGCCCAGGCCGAACGGCTGCCGTCCAGATTGCGGGCGGCGGTAACGATGTCGCCAAGTCCGTCCGCATAGCGCATTGCCACCACCTGGCGGGCAACCATCTCGTCTTCGAGAATGGCCAGCTTTTCGATCAGGATTGCCGCCTGTATCGTGTCGAGCCGTGAATTGATGCCGACGCGGACATTGTCGTATTGCGTCTCGCCCTTGCCGTGGAAGGCGAAGGATCTGAGCTGCTCGGCCAGCGCATCGTCATTGGTGAACATCGCGCCGCCGTCACCATAGCAGCCAAGCGGCTTTGCCGGATAGAAGCTGGTCGAGCCGACCGCGCCGAAGGAACCGCACATCTTGCCTTCGAGCGAACCGCCCATCGACTGGGCGGCATCCTCGATCACCATCAGCCCTTCGCGGTTGGCAATCGCCATGATCGCCTCGTAGTCGGCGGCAAGGCCGAACAGATCGACGGGAATGATTGCCTTCGGCTTCAGCCGGCCTTCTTTCTTGATCATGGCGATGGCCGCCTCAAGACTGGCAATGTCGATATTGTACGTATGCGGGTCGACATCGACGAACACCGGCTCGGCCTTGGCCAGCGCCACCACTTCGGCGGTGGCGGCGAAAGTGAAGCTCGGCACGAAGACCGCGTCGCCCGGACCAACCCCGGCCGCAAATAGCGGCAACAGCAATGCATCCGTGCCGTTGGCACAGGCCACGACATGCTTGGTGCCAATATAGGCGGCGAGCTTGTTTTCGAATTCGGTGACCTGGGGGCCGAGAATATAGCGGCCCTCATCGACCACGCGGTCGATCGCGGCCTTCAGCCGGTCGCGGATTCGTTCGCGCTGCGCGCCAAGATCGATGAACTGCATGTCGGCCTCAAAAAGCGGTTTAGCCAGATAACCGGCCGCTGGTACCAGAGTTGCGCCTGCCGAGAAAGCCGGACAGGCAAAACCGCGAATTGCCCAGGTGTCGCAGTCTGTTACCCGTATTTCCCGGCATGTCTTCGCGAGATGCCGGAATTCCGGCCTTCATCAGGCACGATCCTGCCCCTGTTATCCCTGGCATCGGCCCAGCGAAACATAAAGTGATCGACGGGCTCAACCAATCTTGAGCACGTTCGGGCCGCTCAGGCGATCTCGTGCCGCCAGGGTGGATTTGCACCGGCCCGCGAGACCGTGACCGCCGCCGCCTTGGCGCCAAGCGCCAGCGCCTTGCCGATGGCATCCCGGGAAAGGCTGGCGATTGCCGTCTTCGTCAGCAGGCCTTGTTCATGAAGCGAGGCGAGGATCCCTGCATTGAACGTGTCGCCGGCGCCGACCGTGTCGACCACCTCGACCCTTTCCGGCATCACCGTGACGGCGTGCTCCTTGCTGTAGCCGACGGCGCCTTCGCTGCCATGCGTGACGACGATCAGCTTGGGACCGCGGTCCAGCCAGCTGTTGATGACATCCTCATGCGAGCCAGCTTCGCCGAACCAGTTCAAATCTTCGTCCGACAGTTTCACGATATCGGCCATTGTCATCATGGCGCGGATGCGCCTGAGGTGCTTGGCCTTGTCCGGGATGAAGTTCGGCCGGATGTTGGGATCGAGCATCATGACACGGCTTCCATGCTCGCGCCGCATGAACTCTTCATAGGCACTGCCGGCGGGCTCGGAGATCAGGCTGATGGCGCCGAACAGCATGGCTTCGATCTCGCCGCCGAGCTGCGGTAGGTCGTCGACGGTGAGCATGCGGCCAGCGGTGTTCTCGTCATAGAAGGTGTAGGTCGCCTGGCCGTTGGTGAGCTTGACGAAGGCCAATGTGGTCGGTCGTGGCGAGGTGTGTGCATAGGTGGAGCTGACCTTGCTCGCCTCCAGCGCATCCCTGAACTGACCGCCGAATAGATCCGACGACAGGCCGGAAAAGAAGCCGGCCGGCGCGCCGAGCCGACCAAGTGCGATCGCCGTGTTGAACACGGCGCCGCCGACATAAGGTGCAAAAGCCGGCTCGCCCGCCGTCGTCGTGCGCGGCAGCATGTCGATCAGGGCTTCGCCGCAGCAGAGGATCATGGCTTCCTGGTCTCCGGCGGATAGATCACGCCCTTGCGGATGATGATGTTGGCATAGAGCCGCGGCTCGCTTGTCGCGACGATGGCATACGCCGATTTGACCCGTGCATAGAAGTCGGCGCCAGCCAGTGCAACCACCTTGCGGCCCGGAGCGCGTTTGGCGCAGGTTGCCTCGATCTCCCGGTGGACAGGATCGGCAAGCGAGGGATCGCCTTTGACGGAGGCACGAAACAGCGCCTCCGGCACAAGGTCATCGACAGGCAAGATGCTCAATATCGCGTCGAGCACAGGAATAAGATCGTGACCGTCGGCCCGCACCAGCCGGGTCGCCTGTTGCTCGGCCGGATAATTTCCGTCGACAAGGGCGATTTCGTCGCCATGGCCCATGCCGCGCAAGATCGCGAGAAGCTCCGGACCGAGCAGCGCCGGGATTCCGATCAACATCAGGCGCTCCTGGAAATCGTCGTCGAGCCAATCAGGAAGCGTTCGGAAAGTGGCAGGCTGGCGCCGCCGAGCGCCCTGGCATGAATGCCGACGGTTCCCTCGCGAACGGCGGGCAGCTTCAAGCCTTCGCCGTCGATCGTGGCGATGGCCGCGATGATGGCATCGACCAGCCGGCGGCGCACGGCCTTCGGCATCCATCCGTCGATGACTGCCGCTTCGAAATCGATGACCGAGGACGCGGCGACGATCGCGTAGGCGAGCGCTCGCGAAGCACTGGCGATCCAGTCCTCGAGTTCGGCGCCGATCTCGCCCCAGTCTTCCGGCGACGTCCACAGATGCGAGGCCTCGACGCCGCGCGCATTGAGCGCCTTTTCGAGCATGGCGATGGACGCCACGTCGATCAATTGTGTCGGCTTGCCGTCCGGCCCTGGTACGGGCATCGAACCGAGTGCGCCGGCATTGCCGGTCGGGCCGCCAAACAGCCGGCCATTCAGCACGATGCCGCCACCGGCAAAGGCGCCGATATAGAAGTAGACGAAGTCACGCGCAGCGCTCGCCTGACCGAAGACGAGTTCTGCGCCGCAGGCTGAAGTAGCGTCGTTCTGCAGGTAGACTGGAAAATCGCATTGCGCCTGGATGTCGCCCCTGATGTCGCGATGACGCCATTCGTCCATGACGTCGCGCGGGGCGCCGGCGGTATCGGCCCAGTTCCACAATTCGAACGGCATGGCGATGCCGAGCCCAGCGATACGCTTGTCCTGTGCGGGCGTCAGTTCGCCACGCATCTGCCGCATGCCGTTGCTCACGAAGTCCACCGTCTCGCGTGGCGCCGGGTAGCGGTATGAATGCTGCAGCATCGAGCGCACATTGCCGAGAAAGTCGATCAGCACGAGTTCGGCGCTGCGCCGCCCGATCTTCAGGCCGATGAAGAAAGCGCCTTCGGGATTGAGCGCCATCGGGATGGAGGGCTGGCCGATCTTGCCGCGCAACGGCGCCTGGCGCAGCAGAAGGTTTTCTTCCTCCAGTTCGCGCATGATGACCGAAACCGTCTGCGCCGAAAGTCCGGTCATGCGGGCGATGTCGGATTTCGCCAGGCTGCCATGCTGACGCACCAGCGAGAGCACCAACCGCTCGTTGTGGTCGCGCATGCCACTTTGGTTGGTGCCGCGGTGAATGAGGCTGTCATTCATCTCGGGCGAACCGTGCCTCGCAATGGCGGTTTCCACCCTGTTCCTCCCGTCGTTTCCCTTCAAGGCTTTTCGGGCCAGAATGGGTGAACGAAGCAAGACTGTCAATAATAAATAAGAGTGATTTAATTATTGACAGAAGCCTCGGGCTGGTGTCTGTTGAGACAGCGTCCACGCTGGGAGAATTTCGTTGGATGCGCCGCAGGTGCCGGTTGGCCGGCATCCGGAATGGTTCCACTGGGAGGAAGATCGTGACCAATACAAAACTGTTGAAATCGACCGTGTTTGCCGCCGCGGCTCTGAGCCTGATGGCGTTTGCCTCGTCCGCATCCGCGGCCGGTGTCGGTGCCTGCCTGATCACAAAGACCGACACCAATCCCTTCTTCGTCAAGATGAAGGAAGGCGCCACGGCGAAGGCCAAGGAACTCGGCGTCGACCTCAAGACCTACGCCGGCAAGATCGACGGCGACAGCGAGAGCCAGGTCGCGGCGATCGAAAGCTGCATCGCCGACGGCGCCAAGGGTATCCTGATCACGGCATCCGACACCAAGGGCATCGTGCCAACCGTGAAGAAGGCGCGTGACGCAGGTCTGCTGGTAATTGCACTCGACACGCCGCTCGATCCGATCGACGCTGCCGACGCGACTTTTGCAACGGACAATCTCGAAGCCGGTAAGCTGATCGGCGCCTGGGCCGCCGCTACACTCGGCGACAAGGCCAAGGACGCCAAGATCGGCTTCCTCGACCTGACCCCCTCGCAGCCGACCGTCGATGTGCTGCGCGACCAGGGCTTCATGATGGGCTACGGCATCGACGTGAAGGATCCCAACAAGATCGGCGATGAGGACGATGCGCGCATCGTCGGCCACGACGTCACCAACGGCAACGAGGAGGGTGGCCGCAAGGCGATGGAGAACCTTCTGCAGAAGGACAACACCATCAACGTGATCCACACCATCAACGAGCCCGCAGCTGTCGGCGCCTACCAGGCGCTCAAGGCCGTCGGCCTTGAAAGCCAGGTGCTGATCGTTTCCGTCGATGGCGGCTGCCCCGGCGTGAAGTCGGTGGCCGAAGGTGTCATCGGTGCCACGTCGCAGCAATATCCGCTGCAGATGGCGGCACTTGGCATCGAGGCGATCGCAGCTTTCGCCAAGGACGGAACCAAGCCGAAGCCGACCGAAGGCAAGAATTTCTTCGACACCGGCGTCAACCTGGTGACCGACAAGCCGGCCACCGGCGTGAAGTCCATAGACACCAAGGAAGGCCTCGCCAAGTGCTGGGGCTGATGCCGGTCTGACCGGCAACAACCGAACCTGAGCGGTCGGGGCTTGATCCCCGGCCGCTTCGGGTGGACGATGGTCGCGTGACCGCGAACAATCCCGGCAGCAGACCGGATAAGCGTGGACGGGCGTCGGCGTTTGGCTGCAGCCCCACGGGGAGGAAATATGGCTCAAGCTCAAGAATTCGAGAAAGTTCTCTCGGGCAGCGACACCAGCGTAGCCGCTTTTGACGAGCACAAATCGGCCGTCAAGCGCATCCAGCATTTCCTGCATTCGACTCCGGCCGCAGTGCCGTTGATCGTGCTGGTTCTGGCAATCATCGTCTTCGGCATCACCATCGGAGGGCGGTTCTTTTCGTCCTACACGCTGACGCTGATCCTGCAGCAGATTGCCATCGTCGGCATTCTCGGCGCCGCGCAGACGCTGGTCATCCTGACCGCCGGCATCGACCTGTCGATTGGCGTCATCATGGTGATTTCAGCGGTGATCATCGGCAATTGCGCGGTCAGTTACGGTATGCCCAGTGTGCTCGCCGTGGCGATCGGGCTTGCCGCCGGCGCGGCCTGCGGGCTGCTCAACGGGCTGCTGGTTGCCTACATGAAGCTGCCGCCCTTCATCGTGACGCTTGGCACCTGGAACATCGTCATGGCCACGAATTTCATCTATTCGGCCAATGAGACGATCCGCGACACCGACGTCGACAACCAGGCACCGCTGCTGCATCTGTTCGCCCTTAGCTTTAAGGTTGGGACCGCGGTGCTGACGCTCGGGGTCATTGCGACAGTCTTGCTTGTGATGATCCTCTGGTACGTGCTCAATCACACGGCATGGGGCCGCCATGTCTACGCCGTCGGCGACGACCAGGAAGCGGCGAAGCTGTCGGGTATCCAGACCAAGAAGGTGCTGGTGACGGTCTACACCCTTGCCGGGTTGATCGCAGCTTTCGCGGCCTGGGTCTCGATCGGCCGCAACGGGTCGATCTCGCCGTCCGCCGCCGTTACCGACTACAATCTGCAGGCGATCACCGCGACGGTGATCGGCGGTATTTCTCTGTTCGGCGGACGCGGCTCGATCCTGGGCACGCTGTTTGGCGCGATGATCGTCGGCGTCGTCTCCATGGGCCTCAACATGCTGGGCGCCGATCCGCAATGGAAAGTGCTGCTCACCGGTGTGCTGATCATCGGCGCCGTGGCTGTCGACCAATGGATCAGAAAGGTTTCGGCATGACCATGACTCAGGAACCCATCCTCACCGCTCGTGGCCTGATCAAACGCTATGGCCGCGTCACCGCTCTCGACAATGCGGACTTCGACCTCTACCCAGGCGAAATCCTCGCCGTCATAGGCGACAATGGTGCCGGCAAGTCGTCGCTCATCAAGGCGATTTCCGGCGCGGCCGTGCCCGACGAAGGGGAGATTCGGCTTGAAGGCAAACCCGTCGCCTTCAAATCGCCGATGGAGGCCCGCGAAGCCGGCATCGAGACCGTCTATCAGAATCTGGCGCTGTCGCCGGCGCTGTCGATCGCCGACAATATGTTCCTTGGCCGCGAGATCCGCAAACCGGGTTTTCTGGGCGACTGGCTTCGTATGCTCGACCGTCCGGCGATGGAAAAGCGCGCCCGCGACAAGCTCACCGAACTTGGCCTGATGACGATCCAGAACATCTCCCAGGCGGTGGAAACGCTCTCAGGCGGCCAGCGCCAAGGCGTGGCGGTGGCGCGCGCCGCCGCATTCGGCAGTCGTGTGGTGATCATGGATGAACCGACGGCAGCCCTTGGCGTCAAGGAGAGCCGCCGCGTGCTCGAACTGATCCTCGACGTCAAGAAGCGCGGCCTGCCGATCGTGCTCATCTCGCACAACATGCCGCATGTCTTCGAAGTGGCCGACCGCATTCACATCCACCGGCTTGGCCGTCGCCTCTGCGTCATCGATCCCAAGCAATATACGATGTCCGATGCCGTGGCTTTCATGACCGGTGCAAAGGTTCCGCCCGAGGCAGCGCTCGCGGCTTGAGGCATATGGGCAAAGTGCGTAGCGGTTTGGGACAACGACAGGCACGGAACAAAATTTTGAAGCGCGACGCGCAGATCGTCTGAGCGCGCCGCGCTTCAATGGCCAAATTGCCGCAGGGTAAGCCGGACCAGGCTCACCTAAATCGATTGAGTATGTAGCGGTATCGGCTAGCATGGCTGGGAGGAACGATGAAAGCCGGTATGATCATGGCAACCGCACGAGAGGCAGCATGACGAGCGCGATGACATCCGAACCCCTCCCGCCACTGCTCGAAAATCCTGATCCAGAGACGCTCGCCGCGGAAGTCTTGATGGCCCTCAAATATCGGGTCGGCAAGGACACCACGGTCGCGACCCAATACGACTGGCTGACCGCCTCGATCAAGGTCGTGCGCGACCGCATCGTCGACCGCTGGATGCAGGCGACGAAGGAGGCCTATGACCAGAAGGAAAAGCGCGTCTATTATCTGTCGCTGGAGTTCCTCATCGGTCGGCTGATGCGCGATGCCTTCTCCAATCTCGGTCTGATGGACAATATGCGCGAGGCGTTGTCGTCGCTGGGCGTCGATCTCGATCTCATCGCCGCTCTCGAGCCGGATGCGGCACTCGGCAATGGCGGCCTCGGCCGGCTTGCCGCCTGCTTCATGGAAAGCATGGCGACCGTCGACATCCCCGCGCATGGCTACGGCATTCGTTACGCCAACGGCATGTTCCGCCAGGAGATTCACGACGGCTGGCAGGTCGAATTGCCCGAAACCTGGCTCGATCACGGCAACCCGTGGGAGTTCGAACGCCGCGAACGCTCGTTCGAGGTCGGGTTCGGTGGTTCGGTGGAATCGATCACCTCGAAGGATGGCCGACTCGATCGCCATGTCTGGAAGCCGACCGAGCATGTGCTGGCCGTCGCCTATGATACGCCCGTGGTCGGCTGGCGGGCCAATCGCGTCAACACCCTGCGGCTCTGGTCGGGCATGCCGGTCGATCCGATCCTGCTCGACAAATTCAATGCCGGCGACCATATCGGCGCGCTTGCCGAAAGCAACAAGGCCGATGCCTTGTCGCGCGTTCTCTATCCCGCCGATTCCCACAAGGCCGGGCAGGAACTGCGGCTCAGACAGGAGTACTTTTTCTCCACCGCCTCGCTGCAGGACATCGTCCAGCGGCATCTCAGCCAGTATGGCGACCTGAAATCGCTGCCCGACAAGGCTGCGATCCACCTCAACGACACCCACCCGGCCATCGCTGTGCCTGAACTGATGCGCCTGTTGATGGATGTCCACGGCATGGATTTCGATCAGGCCTGGGATACCACCAAGCGCACCTTCGGCTACACCAACCACACGCTGCTGCCCGAGGCGCTGGAAAGCTGGCCGGTGCCGCTGTTCGAGCGGCTTTTGCCGCGCCACATGCAGATCGTCTACGCCATCAATGCCGAAGTGCTGCTTGAGGCGCGCGCGTCCAACCAGTTCTCGGACGAGCAGATCAGCCGCATCTCGCTGATCCAGGAAAATGGCGACCGCCGGGTGCGCATGGGCAATCTGGCCTTTGTCGGCTCGCATTCGATCAATGGCGTTTCGGCTCTGCACACCGACCTGATGAAGGAGACGGTGTTTGCCGACCTGCACAAGCTCTACCCCGATCGCATCAACAACAAGACCAACGGCATCACGCCCCGGCGCTGGCTGATCCAGTGCAACCCCGGCCTGACGTCGCTCGCCCGCGAGGCGATCGGCGATCGCTTTCTCGACGACATCGACGCCATCAAGGATCTCGATGGCTTCGCCGGCGACGCCGCGTTTCGCGACAAGTTCGCCGCCGTCAAGCGCTCCAACAAGGCGCGGCTGGCCAACCTCGTCGCCGACCGTCTCGGCATCAAGGTCGACCCCTCGGCGCTGTTCGATATCCAGATCAAGCGCATTCACGAATACAAGCGCCAGCTCCTGAACATCCTCGAGGCGATCGCGCTTTACGATCAGATCCGCTCGCATCCCGAGCGTGACTGGATGCCGCGCGTGAAATTCTTCGGCGGCAAGGCGGCGCCCAGCTATCACAATGCCAAGCTGATCATCAAACTCGCCAACGACGTCGCCAAGGTCATCAACCGCGACCCGGCGGTGCGCGGCTTGCTGAAGGTGGTGTTCGTGCCGAACTATAATGTCAGCCTGGCCGAGATCATGATGCCGGCTGCCGACTTGTCGGAGCAGATCTCGACCGCCGGCATGGAAGCGTCCGGCACTGGCAACATGAAGTTCGCCCTGAACGGCGCGTTGACCATCGGCACGCTCGACGGCGCCAATGTCGAGATCAAGGAGTGCGTCGGCGACGACAATATCTTCATCTTCGGCCTGACCACCGCCGAGGTCGCAGAGCGGCGAAACAACGGCTACAACCCGCGCGCTGTCATCGAAGGATCATCCGAGCTGGCGCAAGCAGTTGCGGCTGTTTCGTCAGGTGTCTTTTCGCCGGACGATCCAGAGCGTTACCGCGACCTTATCGACGGTCTCTACAGCAGCGACTGGTTCATGGTTGCTGCCGATTTCGATGCCTATGCCGCCGCCCAGCGCGAGGTCGATGCAGTCTGGCGCAACAGTCCCGACTGGTACGCCCGGGCAATCCGCAACGTTGCGCGTGTCGGCTGGTTCTCCTCCGATCGCACCATCCGTCAATATGCGAAAGAAATCTGGAACGTGCCTGTCTGATGTGATTGCATGAGGCTGCGAACGAGGTGGTCCTGGGGTGTGAATTCGACCGTCGAATTCACACCCCAAACGAACGCTTGGTGCCTGGGAGGGACACTGCCTAATGAAGAAGCCGCGCGCGACCGCAGCGACAAGCGGGCCGGACGGACTGGCGCCAGCCAGCGATGTTGCGGCGATTGTTGCCGGCACGCATGGTGACCCCTTCGCGGTTCTTGGCGTCCATGAGGTCGGCAAGAACCTGTTTGCCCGCTGCTTTGTGCCACATGCCGAATTCGTCACCGCCTACACGCTGACCGGCATCATCGCGGGTGAACTGTCCAGGCGCGACGATGGCGGCTTTTTCGAAGGCAAGCTCTCGATCAAGAAGCGCCAGCCCCTGCGCTATCACGCGCGCAATGACGGCGGCGACTGGTGGCTGACAGATCCCTATTCGTTCGGTCCGGTGCTTGGCCCGATGGACGATTACTACATCGCCCAAGGCTCGCACCTAAGATTGTTCGACAAGCTCGGCGCCCATGTCATCGACCACGAAGGCGCTTCCGGCGTGCATTTCGCCGTCTGGGCTCCCAATGCCCGACGCGTCTCGGTGGTCGGTGATTTCAACGAATGGGACGGTCGCCGGCACACGATGCGCGATCGACGCGACACCGGCATCTGGGAGCTGTTCGTACCCGACATCGGTGCCGGACGACCCTACAAGTACGAGATCATCGGCCCTGACGGCGTAAGGCTGCCGCTGAAGGCGGACCCGTTCGCCTTCAAATCCGAATTGCGGCCGGCCACCGCTTCGGTCGTGGCCGTGCCACCGGCGCATGAGTGGGGGGATGAGGCGCATCGCAACTTCTGGCGCAATGCCGATCACCGGCGCGAAGCGATCTCGATCTATGAGGTTCATGCCGGTTCCTGGCAGCTTCGCGACGACGGTACGTTCCTGTCATGGGACGAGTTGGCCGACCGGCTGATCCCCTATGTAGTCGAGACCGGCTTCACCCATATCGAATTCATGCCGATCTCCGAACACCCTTATGACCCATCCTGGGGCTATCAGACGACCGGCCTCTACGCACCGTCGGCCCGCTTCGGCGACCCGGACGGCTTTGCTCGTTTCGTCGATGGCGCCCACCGCGCCGGCGTCGGTGTCATCCTCGACTGGGTACCAGCGCATTTCCCGGTCGATGCGCATGGCTTGGCCAATTTCGATGGCACCGCGCTTTATGAGCATGCCGATCCGCGCAAGGGTTTTCATCCCGACTGGAACACCGCGATCTATAATTTCGGCCGCCGCGAAGTGGTGTCCTTCCTCGTCAACAACGCTTTGTTCTGGGCCGAAAAATACCATGTCGACGGTTTGCGCGTCGATGCGGTCGCCTCGATGCTCTACCTCGACTATTCGCGCAAGGCCGGCGAATGGATCCCCAACGAGAAGGGCGGCCGCGAAAACCTCGAGGCGGTCAGCTTCCTGCAGAAGATGAACAAGGAGGTCTATGGCCACCATCCCGGCGTCATGACCATCGCCGAGGAATCGACCTCATGGCCGAAGGTCTCGGCGCCGGTGCACGAGGGCGGCCTAGGCTTCGGCTTCAAGTGGAACATGGGCTTCATGCACGACACGCTGGAGTACTTCTCCAAGGAGCCGATCTTCCGCAAGCACCACCACAATGACCTCACCTTCGGCCTGACCTACGCCTTCTCGGAGAACTTCATGCTGCCGCTCTCGCATGACGAGGTCGTGCATGGCAAAGGCACGCTGCTTGCCAAGATGGCCGGCGACGACTGGCAGAAATTCGCGACTTTGCGCGCCTACTACGCCTTCATGTGGGGTTATCCCGGCAAGAAGCTGCTGTTCATGGGGCAGGAGTTCGCGCAGCGCCGCGAATGGAGCGAAGCGCGCGCGCTCGACTGGAACCTGCTCGAATTCCGGCCGCATCGCGGCGTCTGGCAGACGGTGCGCGATCTCAACTATCTTTACCGTTCGCGCCCGGCGCTGCACGGGCGCGACTGCGAACCGGAAGGGTTTTCCTGGCTGATCGTCGACGACAGCCAGAATTCGGTTTTCGCCTGGCTGCGCAGCGCACCGGGGGGCAGCCCTGTGGCCGTCATTTCCAATTTCACGCCTGTGCCGCGCGACAACTATCGCGTGCCGTTGCCGACGGCCGGCAAATGGCGCGAAATCATCAACACCGACGCTTCGGAATATGGCGGTTCCGGCAAGGGCAATGGCGGCACGGTCGAGGCCCGGGCGGAGGGCGGAAGCATCTCTGCCACGATGCTTTTGCCGCCGCTGTCGACGATCATGCTTGAACCCGTGGTCGACTGAGCCATGTCGAGGTCGAGTAAGTCGAGACTGAGTAACTTGGGAGGGTAGAAATGGCAGACTTGAAACGGACCCAGCCGCTGGCGCGCGATGCCATGGCCTATGTATTGGCCGGCGGCCGTGGCAGCCGCCTCAAGGAACTGACTGACCGGCGCGCCAAGCCGGCCGTCTATTTCGGCGGTAAGACGCGCATCATCGACTTCGCGCTTTCCAACGCGCTCAACTCCGGCATTCGCCGCCTTGGCGTCGCCACCCAGTACAAGGCGCATTCGCTGATCCGCCATCTGCAACGTGGCTGGAACTTCCTGCGGCCCGAGCGAAACGAGAGTTTCGACATCCTGCCGGCCAGCCAGCGCGTCTCGGAAACGCAGTGGTATGAGGGCACGGCCGACGCAGTCTATCAGAACATCGACATCATCGAGGCCTACGGCCCCGAATACATGGTGGTCCTGGCTGGCGACCACATCTACAAGATGGACTACGAACTGATGCTTCGCCAGCATGTCGACGCCAATGCCGATGTCACCGTCGGGTGCCTCGAAGTGCCGCGCATGGAAGCCACCGGTTTCGGCGTCATGCATGTCGACGGCAAGGACAACATCATTGCTTTCGTCGAAAAGCCCGCCGACCCGCCCGGCATTCCCGACAAGCCGGAATTCGCTCTGGCCTCGATGGGCATCTATGTCTTCAAGACCAAGTTCCTGATGGAGCAGTTGCGCCGCGACGCGGCCGAGCCGGGCTCCAGCCGCGATTTCGGCAAGGACATCATCCCCTATATCGTCCAGCACGGTAAGGCGATTGCCCACCGCTTCGCCAAGTCCTGCGTCCGCTCGACCGCCGAGAACGAGGCCTATTGGCGCGATGTCGGAACCGTCGATGCCTATTGGGAAGCCAATATCGACCTGACTGATATCACGCCGGAGCTCGATCTCTACGACCGCGACTGGCCGATCTGGACTTATGCCGAATTGAAGCCGCCGGCAAAGTTCGTGCATGATGAGGATGGCCGCCGGGGTTCGGCCGTGTCCTCGCTGGTATCGGGCGATTGCATCGTCTCGGGGGCCTCGCTGAAACGAAGCCTGATCTTCACCGGTGCGCGCATCAATTCCTATTCGACGCTGGAAGAAGTCGTCATGCTGCCTGACGTTCATGTCGGCCGGAACGCAAAGTTGAAGCGCGTGGTCATCGACCACGGTGTTAGGATACCGGAAGGGCTGGTAGTCGGCGAGGATCCCGTTCTCGATGCCAAGCGCTTTAGGGTCTCGGAAAAGGGCATTTGCCTGGTCACTCAGGACATGATCGACAAGTTAGGGCTCTAGTGCATGCAGGTTCTGTCGGTCACGCCTGAGATTTTCCCGCTGATCAAGACCGGTGGACTTGCCGACGTGACCGGCGCGCTGCCCATCGCGCTGGCGACCAAGGGCGTGACCATGCGCACGCTCATTCCCGGTTTCCCCACCGTCATGGCCGCCTTCAAGAAGAGGAAGGCGGTTCTGCAATATCCCTTGCTGCAGGGTGGCAGGGCCTCCGTCCATTCCGTCCAACTCGCCGGGCTCGAGCTGTTCGTGCTAGACGCGCCGCATCTGTTCGATCGTCCCGGCGGTCCCTATGGCAATGCGACCGGCGTCGACTGGCCCGACAATTGGCGGCGCTTCGCGGCGCTGAGCCAGGTCGGCGGCGACATCGCCAGTGGCGCCATCTCGGGCTACCAGCCCGACATCGTCCATGCCCATGACTGGCAGTCTGCGATGGCCCTGGCCTACATGCGCTACGGCAGGGCGGTCGGCGTGCCCTCGATGCTAACCGTCCACAATCTCGCCTTCCAGGGCCAGTTCGGCGCAGGCATCTTCGGCGAGCTCGGCTTGCCGGCGGCGGCGATGGCGCTCGACGGCGTCGAATATTACGGTGGCGTCGGCTTCCTCAAAGCCGGCCTGCAGGCGGCCTGGGCAATCACCACGGTCAGTCCAACCTATGCGCAGGAGATTCGCTCGGCGGAATTCGGCATGGGTCTCGACGGCCTCATCAACATGCGCTCCAGCGATCTCCATGGCATCGTCAACGGCATCGACACCGGGATATGGGATCCCGAAACCGACAAGCATCTGGTGTCCACCTATACGGCCAGTACGCTGAAGGCGCGCGCCCCCAACAGGGCGGCCGTCGAAGATC
Source organism: Mesorhizobium sp. M0051 (assembly GCF_040323235.1). Classification (NCBI taxonomy): domain Bacteria; kingdom Pseudomonadati; phylum Pseudomonadota; class Alphaproteobacteria; order Hyphomicrobiales; family Phyllobacteriaceae; genus Mesorhizobium; species Mesorhizobium sp. M0051. Next base: position 258,887 of record NZ_JAMYUT010000005.1, on the reverse strand, counting down.
GCTTCAGCCTTGAGCGCGACGACAGTCCGATCGTCTGCGTCGTCAGCCGCCTGACCTGGCAAAAGGGCATGGACATCTTGGCGACAGCCGTCGATGGCGTCGTTGCGACTGGCGCGCGCCTGGCGATCCTGGGCTCCGGCGACGCTGGTCTTGAAGGCACCCTGCTTGCCGCGGCCGCCAGGCATCGCGGCCGTATCGGGGTCGTGGTCGGCTATGACGAGGGACTGTCGCACATCATGCAAGGCGGCTGCGACGCCATAGTCATTCCCTCGCGCTTCGAACCCTGCGGGCTGACACAGCTTTACGGACTGCGCTATGGCTGCGTTCCGGTGGTCGCCCGCACTGGCGGCCTGGCCGATACGGTCATCGACGCCAACGAGGCCGCCATTTCAGCTGGTGTGGCCACCGGCTTCCAGTTCGCGCCCAACAATGGCGGTGCCTTGCTGCACGCCATCCGCCGCCTCGTCGACGCCCATGCCAGTCCGGTGGTCTGGGAATCGTTGCAGCGCCAAGGCATGAAAGCCGATGTGTCGTGGGACAAGAGCGCGGAAAAATATTTTGAACTCTATCGCTCGCTGCTTTCGAAAAGGGTTTCTTGAAGCATGATACGGACCGTCCCCACCAAACCCTATTCCGATCAGAAGCCCGGCACGTCGGGCCTGCGCAAGAAGGTGCCGGTGTTTCAGCAGGAGCACTATGCCGAGAACTTCATCCAGTCGATCTTCGACGCGCTCGATGGTTTCAAGGGCAAGACCCTGGTGATCGGCGGCGATGGCCGCTTCTACAACCGCGAGGTCATCCAGAAGGCAATCGCCATGGCGGCGGCCAACGGCTTCGGCAAGGTGATGGTCGGGCAGGGCGGCATCCTGTCGACGCCGGCCGCTTCGCATATCATCCGCAAATACAAGACCTTCGGCGGCATCATCCTGTCGGCCAGCCACAATCCGGGCGGCCCGCACGAGGATTTCGGCATCAAGTACAATGCCGGCAATGGCGGCCCGGCGCCTGAAAAGCTGACCGACGCGATGTTCGCCAAGACCAAGGCGATCTCGAGCTTCAAAACCGCCGACATCGACCCGATCGACATCGACACGATCGGCACGGTCAAGGTCGCCGGCATGACGGTCGAGATCATCGATCCGGTCGCCGACTATGCCGAGCTGATGGAAAGCCTGTTCGATTTCGACGCATTGCGCAAACTGTTCAAGTCCGGCTTCCGCATGCGCTTCGACGCCATGCATGCCGTGACCGGTCCCTATGCCAAGGAAATCCTGGAAAACCGGCTGGGTGCGCCCAACGGCACCTGCCGCAACTTCAAGCCGTTGCCGGATTTCGGCGGCCATCACCCGGACCCGAACCTCGTCCATGCCAAACACCTCTATGACGAGATGATGGGGCCGGACGCACCGGATTTCGGCGCCGCCTCGGACGGCGACGGCGACCGCAATCTGATCATCGGCAAGGGCATTTTCGTCACCCCGTCGGATTCCGTCGCCATGCTCGCCGCCAACGCCCGCCTGGCGCCTGGCTACAAGGCTGGTTTGAAAGGCATTGCCCGCTCGATGCCGACCAGTGGTGCTGCCGACCGCGTTGCTGAAAAACTCGGCATCGGCATCTACGAGACGCCGACCGGCTGGAAGTTCTTCGGCAATCTGCTCGACGCAGACATGGCGACGATTTGCGGCGAGGAAAGTGCTGGCACCGGCTCCAACCATGTTCGCGAAAAGGATGGCCTGTGGGCGGTGCTGCTGTGGCTCAACATCCTTGCCGCGCGCGGCGAAAGCTGCAAGCAGATCGTCACCGAGCACTGGGCAACCTACGGCCGCAATTACTATTCGCGGCATGACTATGAAGAGGTCGAGAGCGACCGTGCCAACGCGCTGGTCGACGAACTCCGCGCCAGGCTCGGCGCGTTGCCGGGCACCAGCGTGCGAGGCATGACAGTCGCCAGTGCCGACGATTTTGCCTATCACGATCCGGTCGATGGTTCGACCAGCGAGCATCAGGGCATCAGGGTTATGTTCGAAGGCGGTTCGCGCGTCGTCTTCCGGTTGTCCGGCACCGGCACGTCGGGCGCGACGTTGCGCGTTTATATCGAGCGCTATGAGCCGGACAAGTCGAGACACGATCTCGACACGCAGGCCGCACTTGCCGATCTGATTGCCGCGGCCGATGATATTGCCGGGATCAAGAGTCACACCGGTCGCAACAAGCCGAGCGTGATCACTTGACGGTGGCGGTGGCTTCACCCTCCCCCTTGTGGGGAGGGTCGATCCGCGTTGCGCATCGGGGTGGGGGTGCTCATAAAGCGCTTTTCCTGCGCCGCCCCCCACCCCGCTCACTTCGTTCGCGACCCTCCCCACAAGGGGGAGGGTGGAGGACGCGCTTGTGAGCCAGCTCGGCGCTACCGTCACCCGCGACGGCATCCGCTTTGCCGCCTGGTCGCAGGCCGCCAGACGGCTCTGGGTCTCGATCTTCAACGAGCAGGGCAACCGGGAACTCGAACGGCTCGAGCTTCGGCCGGAAGGCGAGGGCGTCCATGCGCTGTTTGTTGCGGGTCTTGGCCCCGGCACCCGCTACGGCTTTCGCGCCGATGGCGACTACGCGCCGGAGCGCGGGCTGTGGTTCGACCCCGCCAAGCTCCTGACCGACCCTTACGCCGTCGAGATCGACAGGTCTTACGCCTATGACTGGCGGCTGGCCCAGCGTCGCGGCGAGGGCGCCGATACCGCGCCGCTGATGCCGAAGGCGATTGCGGTTGCCTTGCCGAAGTCGGTGCAGGCTGCGCCGCCACTCTTTGAGCCCGGTGATCTGATCTACGAAGTGCCGGTGCGCGCCTTCACGATGCTGCACCCAGACGTTCCGGAAAAATTGCGCGGTACGGTCGCGGCGTTGGCTCACCCCGCGATAATCGAGCACCTAAAAAAACTCGGCGTTGGCGCGGTCGAACTGATGCCGGTGACGGCATCGATCGATGAGCGGCATTTGCCGTCGCTCGGGCTGCGCAACGCCTGGGGCTACAATCCCGTCACGTTCATGGCGCTCGATCCACGCCTGGCGCCGGGCGGCATCATGGAATTGCGAAACACCGTCGCCGTGCTGCGCCGGGCTGGCATCGGCGTCATCCTTGATCTCGTCTTCAACCATACCGGCGAGAGCGACAGGCTCGGGCCCACGCTGTCGCTGCGCGGTCTCGATAACCAGGCCTATTATCGGCATACATCTGACGGCAGGCTGGCCAACGATACCGGCACCGGCAACACCGTCGCTTGCGATCATCCGGTCGTCAGGGAAATGGTCCTCGACACGCTTCGCCACTTTGTCCGGGATACCGGCGTCGATGGTTTCCGCTTCGACCTGGCGCCCATTCTGGGCCGTGTCGAAGGAACATTCGATGCCGAGGCGCCGCTGCTGAAGGCGATGCGCGAAGATGTGCTCCTAGCCGAGCGCGTATTGATCGCCGAGCCCTGGGATATCGGCCTGGATGGCTATCAGCTCGGCAATTTTCCGCCTTCCTTCCTTGAATGGAACGATAAGTACCGCGACGATATCAGGCGCTTCTGGCGCGGCGACGCCGGCATGGTCGGCGCCCTGGCTACCCGGCTGGCCGGTTCGTCCGATGTGTTTGTCGCGAAGGGACGAAACGGCAGCCGCTCGGTCAATTTCATCGCCGCCCATGACGGCATGACGCTCGCCGACATCGTGCGCTACGAGCGCAAGCACAACGAGGCCAATGGCGAGCAGAATCGCGACGGCCACAACGAGAACTTGTCCTGGAACAACGGCGTCGAAGGGGATGCGGACGACCCGGCTGTGGCAGCGGCTCGCCTGAACGACCAGCGCGCGCTGCTCGCCACACTGTTTGCCTCGCGCGGCACCATCTTGCTGACGGCTGGCGACGAATTCGGCCGCACCCAGCAGGGCAACAACAACGCTTATGCGCAGGATAACGAGATCACCTGGCTCGACTGGGCCGGCCGCGACCAGGCTCTGGATCGCTACACGGCGCTGCTCTCGACGTTGCGCCGCGCGACATCAGTGCTTTCCGACACAGCCTTCCTCACTGGCGAGCCACCGGCAGGCTCGAAGATGCCGGACGTCGCTTGGCTGACCGAGACGGGCGTGCCGCTCGATGAACAGAGCTGGCAGGATCCGCAGCGGCACCGTCTTGTCATGATCCTGGGTGGCGCCAGCGATGGCGAGGGTCGCCTTGCCGTCATCATCAACGGCGATCGCCGGGCCTGCATGGTCACGCTGCCTGAGCGTGAAGGGTTTTTCTGGACCGCCGCAGTCGAGGCAGCTGACATCTCGCGGCCGGTATCGGGGCGGACGGTGATCTTCATGATCGAACAAGCGCAGGCCGGCACAAGGGAGAAGCGCAATGGCGTCAGCTGACAAGGCCGGATGGTGGCGCGGCTGCGTCATCTACCAGATCTATCCGCGCTCGTTCCAGGACACGACCGGCGACGGCAGCGGCGATCTCGCAGGCATTACGTCGAGGCTCGCTCATGTCGCCTCGCTTGGTGTCGATGCTGTCTGGCTGTCGCCCTTCTTCAAGTCGCCGATGGCCGATATGGGCTACGACGTGTCGAACTACTGCGATGTCGATCCGATGTTCGGCACGCTTGAGGATTTCGGTGCGCTGGTTGCCGAGGCGCATCGTCTCGGCCTGAAGATCGTCATCGACCAGGTGCTGTCGCATTCATCCGACAAACACGACTGGTTCGTCGAAAGCCGCGCCAGCCGCGATAATCCCAAGGCCGACTGGTATGTCTGGGCCGACGCCAAGCCTGATGGCGGCGCGCCCAACAACTGGCTCTCTGTTTTCGGTGGCCCGGCCTGGGAATGGGATTCGACCCGCCGGCAATATTACATGCACAATTTCCTCGCCTCGCAGCCGGACCTGAATTTCCACAATCCGGAGGTTCAGGATGCGCTTCTGGAAACGGTGCGGTTCTGGCTGGAGCGCGACGTCGACGGCTTCCGGTTGGATACGGTCAACTACTATGTCCATGACCGCTGGCTGCGCAGCAATCCACCCCTGGCGTCGAGCGTCGCCGGCACCAACAGCGAGACCAACACCTACCTCTACCAGGAGCACCTGTTCGACAAGACGCAGCCGGAAAACCTGGCATTTCTCCAGCGCTTCAGGGCGCTGCTCGACGAATATGACGACCGTACCGCAGTCGGCGAAATCGGCGATGAAGGCCGCTCCCTGCAGACGCTCGCCGCCTACACCTCAGGCGGCGACAAGCTGCATATGTGCTACACTTTCGACCTGCTGGGGCCGCAGTTCTCGGCGGCGCATGTACGCGGCTGCGTCGAAGCCTTCGAGGCAAGCGTTTCCGATGGCTGGGTCTGCTGGGCGTTCTCAAACCATGACGTAGTGCGCCATGTCAGCCGCTGGACGAGGCCGGGAAGTGATCCCGACGCGGTCGCAAGATTCTCGATCATGCTGCTGTCCTGCCTGCGCGGATCGATCTGCCTCTACCAGGGCGAGGAACTTGGCCTGGAGGAGGCGGAGCTTGCTTATGGGGATCTGCGCGATCCCGTCGGCATCCGCTTCTGGCCGGGCGTCAAGGGCAGGGATGGATGTCGTACGCCGATGGTCTGGGAGGCTGGCGCCGACAATGCGGGCTTCTCGACGGCCAAGCCGTGGCTGCCCATACCGGCCAGCCATCGCGCCCGAGCGGTCGACGTGCAGAATGCAGACGCCACATCGGTGCTCACGTCCTATCGGGCCGCCCTGGCGTTGCGCAGGGAGCATGAGGCGCTGGTAACAGGCTCGATCCTCTTTATTGACGCTGAGGGTGACGTGCTCGCCTTCATCCGCGAAGGCGGCGGCGAGAGACTGCTCTGTGTCTTCAATTTCACAGGGGAGCCGGCGAATTGGCCCTTGCCTCCTGATATCGGAGCGGTCGCAAAGCTTGCCGGCGATGCAGCTGCCGTCGAGGAGACCGGGCTCTCGTTGCCTGCGCTCGGATATTTTCTTGGCCGCCTCGATTGACGTCCGTCCTTACTGGACGAGTACCGAGCGTCCGCAGGTCGCGCCGGTAACCCGTACATCGGCCTCGCCGACGCCGACACCCAGCGCTGAGAGCACATTGTAGAGCAAGTCGTCGACGGGCGCTGTTACACCGTTCAGCGCCGTCACCACCGCCGGCTTGACCGCTCCGGTCAGGGCTGTCAGGTCGATCCCCAGGCCAAGCGCATTGACCGAAAGTGACAGGTTGCTGACCAGAGACGTGGTGAGCGATTGTGTAATGTTGCGCGTCGAAACGGTCTTGATCGTCTTGTTGGCGATGTCGGCCGCATCGAAGGTCAGTGTTGTCGGGTTGTTGTTGGTGATCGCGGTGGCGGCGGAGCCCATCATCTGTATCAGCGGAATGTTGGTCAGCAGCAGCTTGAGGTTCGCATCCGCGATTTCCGCGTCGGTGAATGTCTGCGGTTGGCTGAAGTCGCCAAAGCCTGAAGTGTTGCTGTTGGCCAGGTGCAGCGCGGCAATGCCTGGGTGCGCCGCGATGGAAACCTTGATGCTGGAAGGCCCTGTCGGACAAGTGATGTCGGTCAGTTTGGCTTCGGCATAGGCGACTTCCACATTGAGCGGCAGGTTCACGGCCAGCAGACTGACGCCGCCGCCGAGACCAGGTGTGCCGACCCCGACGCTGGCCACCAGCTTGATACGTGTCTGTGCCGTGCGCACCGTGGTACCGATTCCACCGACCGCGAGCCATGGCGAAAATTGTGCCGGCTCGCCGATCGCAATGGTAAGCTTGGTGGAAACAAGCCCCGGTACGGTGGCTCCGAGATTGACCTGAGCCTGGTTGGTGCCGTTAGCCAGCACTGCGGCGGCAGTCAGCATTCCCATGGCGCTTGCATCGACCCCTAGGCCTGTCGGGGTTTGTCCCAACCCTACGCTGCCCACGGAGCCGAGGTCGACAAGGCTGCTGAGCGGGATCTTGACCGTGCTGGTCGACTTGGACGCGATTGTCTGCAGGGCGACCTTGGCCGTATTGCCAACTCCAGGCACATTGGCCATGGCGGTAGCGATCTGGCCGACGGTCGCCTTGGAGGCCAGCACATCCGAATAGGTACCGCCGGTCACGTTCGCTTGCGTGGCAAGGGCACTTATGAAGGAGAGGACGCTGACATCAGCCGAGATCAACCCGTTGTAGTCCATGACGCTGAGCGTAATGTTGCCGCCGAGAAGTCCGCTCAGAAGCGCGTTGAGGATACCGCCATTGACGCTGGCCAGCCTCGACCCTACCGAGAACGTTGCCAGCGGTGTCATGCTGGCCGTCGCCTCGGTGCCGATGACCGGAGTGGGGATCAGCGAACTCGCGAAATAGCGGGCCGGGATCTTCTTCAGAGTTACGCGGACGGCATTGTAGGGTGTCAAGTTGGCCTGGAAGCGCTGGCTTACGTTAGTACCGGATGCCGCGTATCGTCCCGGTGTGACCGAAACGACAGTTTTGCCGACGGCCGGTGCGATCGTCTGTCCCAAGCCTTGAACGACAACCCCCGGCATGCCGTTGTCGGTCAGCGTGGTCACGACTGCGGTGTCGATCTTTGTGATGTTCGAGGCGGCGGTGATCGCGGCCAAGTCCACCATTGCCTGTGCTTCGCGACGCTCGGTGTAGATCGAGGCTTCGTCGATGGCGACGGCAGCCAGCGCAAGCCCGACCGGCGCCATAAGCGCGGTCATCACGGCAAAATTCGCCTTTCTATCACTCAGCATCAACCGCGCCAGCCGGCCGATCTCCTTGCGCGCATGCGGCAACACTTAGATACCTCCGACCCGTATGGTTGACTGGCGCGTGATCGTGGTCCCTGGCATCGCGATGCCAGGGAAGAGATTCCATATCGGCAGGTTGCGTGCATCGTATTGGATGGAAACCACGAACTGGCTGCCATCGGCTGTGCTGTCATTGGCCTGATAGGTTAGCTTGTTCGCATCCACGAACGGATATCCACCTGCATTGTTGGTGACGAAGCTGGCCACGAGCGTTTGCCGTTCGGTCTGGTTCATCCCAGCAATGGCTGTCCGTGCGGCGTCCGCCGCGATTTGCTGGATCGAGTTGGCCGCACCGAAATATATGCCGTACGCAACCATTCCAAGCAGGATGAGGATGAAGATCGGTGAGAGCAGGGCGAACTCAACCGCCGAAGTTCCCGAAGCACTTATCCGGAATCGGCGGCTTCTGGCCATAAGAATGAGACGGCGAACCATGTCGCTGAACATGCCAAAGTTCGCATGCAAAAAGCGGAAACCCCAGGTGCAACCTGGCGGTGTGAGCGATTGAAGGCATGTTCTAATTTAGCGATGGCCTCTTTCTTCTCATTGTTGACTTAGGGTCAATCAGTACTCAGTTGAAAAGAGCTTACCTCCTGTCTAGTCTCCTGCCACCAGCCATCGGAGGGAACCGGTGGCGCGCTCGAAGGAGTCAGATATCGGCTCCGGGGCGTCAACACGTAAAGGCGCGCCGACGGGCAGCGCCGACAGGGAGAACTTCATGCTGAAAAACATGCTGAGGGCGACTGTGTTCGCCACGACCATGGCGGTGGCAGCCGGCACGTTCTACACGCCCGCTTTCGCCGAGACCGTCTACAACCGCGGATCCGCCGCCGAAGCGGAGACGCTCGATCCGCACAAGACGTCGACGGTCTACGAAGCCGATATCATACGCGACCTGTTCCAGGGCCTCGTCATGCATGACCAGAAGACGAACCTCATTCCTGGCGCCGCCGAAAGCTGGACGGTGTCCGACGACGGCACAGTCTACACCTTCAAGCTGCGCAAGAACGGCCTCTGGTCGGACGGCAGCCCGGTGACGGCCGACGACTTCGTCTATTCGTTCCATCGGCTGGAAGATCCAGCCACCGCTGCCGAATATGCTTCCATGCTCTATCCCGTGAAGAACGCCGAGGAGGTAAACACCAAGAAGGCCAAGCCGGAGGACATGGGCGTCAAGGCGCTTGACGCAAATACCCTCGAAGTCACGCTGAAGGCGCCGACGCCTTACTTCCTGGAGATGCTGACCCACCAGGCAACCTATCCGGTTAACAAGGCGTCTATCGAAAAGCTTGGCGCCGACTGGATCAAGGCAGGCAAGCTGGTCTCCAACGGGGCTTATACAGCGGCGGAGTGGATTCCCAACGACCATCTGAAGCTGGTCAAGAATCCGAAATTCTGGGACGCCGCAACCGTCAAGTTCGACGTGGTCAACTACATCCCGACCGAGGATCGCTCGTCGGCGATGAAGCGCTTCGAGGCCGGTGAACTCGATAGTTACGGTGACCTGCCGACCGAACAGCTCGCCGACCTCAAGACCAAATTCGGCGACCAGGTCCGTGTCGGTCCATATCTCGGCACCTACTATTATGCGATCAAGACCGACAAGGCGCCGTGGGATAATGTCGAACTGCGCAATGCCATCTCGATGGCGATCGATCGCGACTTTCTCGCCGAAAAAGTCTGGCAGAACTCGATGCTGCCCGGCTATTCGATGGTACCTCCGGGCATCGAAGGCTACACGCCGGCACTGGCCAAATATGCCGACATGCCGCAGATCGACCGCGAAGACGCTGCCAAGAAGATCCTCGAGAAGCTCGGCTATACACCCGAGCATCCGTTGAAGATGGAGATCCGCTACAACACCTCGGAAAACCACAAGAACACCGCTGTCGCCATCCAGGAACAATTGAAGCCGCTTGGCGTCGAGATCACGCTGCTCAACACCGACACCAAGACCCACTACTCGTTCCTCGAGCAGAAGGGCGACTACGATGTGGCGCGTGCCGCCTGGATCGCAGATTACAAGGACCCGGAAACCTTCCTCGGCATCTCGCGCAAGGCCAGCGGCAACAACTATTCGAACTATAACAGCCCGAAATACGAAGCGGCGATGGACAAGGCGGCCGCCGCCGGCGGCAAACCCGAACTGCGCATGAAGGAACTCGCCGAGGCCGAGCGCATCCTCATCGATGATGTCGGCGAGATCCCGCTTCTCTACTACAGCTACCATGACATCGTTTCTTCGAAGCTGCATGGTTTCGACGACAATGTGATGGACATCCATCCGTCCCGCTTCATCAGCAAGGACTGATCCCTTGGCTGGGCCGCCGCGCAACTCATGCGCGGCGGTGCTGGTTTGCCATCGCATCGGCCCGGGAACCGGATCGATTTTCGACAATGTCGGTGCGAAGATTTGAACGCTAGAGCATAATCGTCCAGTTGGACGCATACTGCTCTGGATCAAGCGGGGCACCGATGCTGCGATATGTATTAAGGCGGCTTCTGACCGCCATTCCGACGCTGTTCGTCATCGTGACAATGGCGTTTTTCCTGATGCGCGTCGCGCCAGGCGGCCCGTTCAACCAGGAGCGGGGGCTGAGCCCTGAGATCAGAGCCAATCTCGAAGCTCAGTTCGGTCTCAACGACCCGCTCTGGCTGCAATTTGTCCACTATCTCGGCAATCTTTTGCGCGGCAATTTCGGGCCGAGCTACAACATGCCGGATTTCACCGTCACCGAACTCTTCGCCAAGGGACTGCCTATTTCGGTCCAGCTCGGCGCGTCGGCACTCGTCCTGGCGCTTCTGCTCGGTTCCGTGCTCGGCACCATTGCCGCGCTCAACCAGAACAAGCTTGGCGACTACACGGTGATCGCGCTGGCGACCGCCGGCAGCACGATTCCCACCTTCGTCATCGCGCCGGTGATCCAGCTTCTGTTCGGGCTGACCTGGAAACTGCTGCCGATCGGTGGATGGGGTGATGGCGCTTTCATCAACAAGGTCGGCCCGGTGCTGACGCTCGCTCTGCCGCAGATCGCCATCGTCGCCCGACTGATGCGTGGCTCGATGATCGAATCGCTGCGATCCCATCATATCCGCACGGCACGCGCGCTCGGCCTCTCCGATTGGTCGGTGGTGGTCAAGCACGCGCTGCGTGGCGCCATCCTGCCGATCGTCTCCTTCACCGGCCCGGCGGCCGCGGCTCTGCTGACCGGTTCGGTCATCGTCGAGACGATCTTCTCCATTCCCGGTGTCGGCCGCTATTTCGTCGATGCCGCGCTTAACCGCGATTATACGCTGGTGATGGGAACGGTGGTGGTGATCGCCATCTTCACCATCGTTTTCAACCTTATCGTCGACGTCATGTACGCGGTCGTCGACCCGAGGGTGCGCTATGACTGACATCGCAGCCACGGCTCCCGCCGTCATCGGCCGCTCGCTCTGGGGGGATGCCTGGGCGCGCCTCAAGGCCAATCGCGCCGCCATGTTCAGCCTCTATTATCTCGCTTTGATCGCGGTCGTCAGCGTGGTCGGCCCCTCGCTCGTGTCGCATCAATACACGACCATCTATGGTGATTATGTGCGCACGCCGCCAAGCCTTTCGGCCTATCCGAAGGCCGACACGATCGAGACGGCGCTCACCGAAGCGATCAAGCGCATGCGGGTCGACCTCAAGGAGTGGCGGCAGGAGGGCAACCAGGTCTTCGTTACCGTCAAGTCGACCAAGCCGATCGACGACCGCAACATCCGCTATCTCGATCGCTCCGATGCCTTTGACGGCACCAAGATCGAAAGCAAGTCGCCTGACGGCCTCGAAGTGACGATGAGCGCCTCGATCAAGCAGCAATACTTCCTGTTCGGTACCGACAACACCGGCCGCGATCTGTTGTCCCGCACGCTGATGGCCGGGCGCATATCTCTGGCCATCGGCCTGCTCGCCGGCATCGTGGCGGTGGTCATCGGCGTGGTCTACGGCGCCGCTGCCGGCTTTGCCGGCGGCAAGGTCGACGAGGTGATGATGCGCATCGTCGACGTGCTCTATTCCTTGCCCTTCATCTTCTTCGTCATCATGCTGGTGGTGTTCTTCGGCCGCAATTTCGTGCTGATGTTCCTGGCGGTCGGCGCAGTGCTGTGGCTCGACATGGCGCGCATCGTGCGCGGCCAGGCACTGTCGATCCGCCGGCAGGAATATGTCCAGGCGGCGGAGGCCATGGGTGTCGGCCAGCGCGGCATCCTCCTGCGCCACGTCATCCCCAACCTGCTCGGGCCCGTCGTGATCTACATGACGCTGCTGGTGCCGCAGGTCATCATCCTGGAGAGCTTCCTGTCGTTCCTGGGGCTCGGTGTGCAGGAGCCGATGACCAGCTGGGGCGTACTGATCTCGGTCGGCGCCAAGAACATCGGCACCGCCAACTGGCTGCTCCTGTTTCCCGCCTTCTTCCTCGTCTCGACGCTGTTCGCCTTGAACTTCGTCGGCGACGGCCTTCGCGACGCGCTCGACCCAAGGGATCGCTAAGATGGGGATCGATAGAGATGGGGATCACTGAGATGGCTGCTTCCGAAACGATCCTCAGCGTCAAGGACCTTCGCGTCCGCTTCCGCACGCTCGACGGCGCGGTCGAGGCGGTCAAGGGCATCAACATACATGTCAACGCGGGCGAAACCGTTGCCGTCGTCGGTGAGTCCGGCTCCGGCAAGAGCCAGACGATGATGGCGGCGATGAGCCTGCTGGCATCGAATGGCGAAGCGACAGGCAGCGTCGACTATCGCGGCCGCAACCTTCTGGCTCTGAGCAAATCCGAGCTCAACAAGGTCCGTGGCCGGAAGATCAGCATGATCTTTCAGGAGCCGATGACGTCGCTCGATCCTCTCTATTCGATCGGCAATCAGCTGATCGAGCCGATCCGCCGGCATCGCGGCTTGAATGTCGCCGAGGCGCGCGAAGAGGCGCTCAAGCTGCTGCGGCTGGTGCATATTCCCGATCCCGAGCGGCGGATGAAGTCCTATCCGCACGAAATGTCTGGCGGCCAGCGCCAGCGCGTGATGATCGCCATGGCGCTCGCCAACGATCCCGACATCCTGATCGCCGACGAGCCGACGACGGCGCTCGACGTAACCATCCAGGCGCAAATCCTGATGCTCTTGGCCGAATTGCAGCGCAAGCTCGGCATGGCGATCGTCTTCATCACCCATGATCTTGGCATTGTCCGTCGCTTTGCCGACCGTGTCTATGTCATGCGCCAGGGCGAGGTTGTGGAGGAGGGGGAGGCTGAAGCCATCTTCGTCAACCCGCAGCATGCCTATACGAAAATGCTGCTGGCAGCCGAGCCGACCGGCCACAAGGCGCCGCCGCCCGCCAACGCCCCGGTGCTGCTCGAAGGCAGGAATGTCGAAGTGACCTTCAGGATCGGCGGCGGGTTTCTTGCTGGCGAGCCGTTGATGCTGCGTGCCGTCGACCACATCTCGATCCGACTGCAGCGCAACCAGACCATCGGCATCGTCGGTGAATCCGGCTCGGGCAAATCGACGCTCGGCCGCGCCTTGCTGCGACTGTTGCCGAGCGACGGCCTCATCCGTTTCGGCGATCACGACATTTCCACTGCCGACCGACAAGCGATGAGGCCGCTGCGGCGCCAGATGCAGCTCGTCTTCCAGGATCCGTTCGGTTCACTATCGCCACGCATGACCGTCGGCCAGGTCGTCACCGAAGGGCTTCTGGTGCATGAGCCGAACCTTTCGGGCAAGCAACGCGACCAGCGCGCGGTCGAGGCCTTGCGCGAGGTCGGCCTCGATCCAAATGCCCGCAACCGCTACCCGCACGAATTCTCAGGCGGCCAGCGGCAGCGCATCGCCATTGCCCGCGCCATGATCCTGAAGCCCAAGCTGGTGGTTCTGGACGAACCAACCTCGGCACTCGACCGCTCGGTGCAAAAACAGATCGTCGAACTGCTGCGCAAGCTGCAGGCCGACCACGAGCTGTCCTACCTCTTCATCAGCCACGATCTGTCAGTCGTGCGCGCCATGGCCGACTACATCATCGTCATGAAACAGGGCAAGATCGTCGAGGAAGGGCCGACCGAGGCGATTTTCAGCAATCCGCAGCACGTCTACACCCAGACGCTGATGGCCGCGGCGATCGACGTCACACGGTTTCGGTTGAGCGCCTGAGGACCGTAGCCACCAAAAGGCGCAAAACACCAGACACGGCTGTTCACTCAGTCCGTTGACCTCGGGCACTTGTTTGCCCGAACCGCGACTAGGGCGTCTTGCTGCTGTTTCAGCCGGGCGATCCTAGCCGTTTCACGGTTGGCGACCGCGGTTTTTACACGCGAGCCGCCCGGCAGCCAGCGCGGAACGTTGGTATTCGCGATTTTGCCGCGGGTAATTGCGGTTCGCGAGATGTCGCGGGCGATGCCTCCCAGCGCACTGTTGAGCTCAGGGCACGACATCGCATCGTATTTCGCCGGATCGACAGTTCTGCCGATCGATGAACAGCCGACGACAAGAAACAGCGCAATCGTCAGGGCCGGTGGCGAGGCTGTCGTTGAATTCGAATTCATGTCGCATCCGGCTTGCCGTTACATCGAGCCCGTCATACCGCATCGAAGTACCTAGCGCTGACGGCCATTTTCGTCAAAGTTTCGCCGCGGCGCGCTTTCGCATTTTGGTTGTCTCCGACCTGGAAAGGGATGTTCAGCGGCTTCGTTCGGATCGCCTGGTCGACGTGCAAACTTCGGCGGCACGAGTTGAAAGCGGTAAGCCAGCCGCCGCACCGTTCCCGCCTCCGAAACGTCGGGCCATTCGTTCAATTTCCCCACAAATTCTCAGGCTGCTTTGGCAACGAACTTCGCCGGTTCGTCCCCGAGCACTGCCTGGGCGGCATCGATCTCGTTTTCATCGACATGCGCCGTCACCAAAATGATGCCCTCTGCAATGCTCGGATCATTCGTCTTTGCGGAACTCGTGGTGAATAGTGTGCCGAGCAGGCCGCCGGCAACGCCGCCAAGGACAGCGCCTGCCATCGCTGTTGCCGACAGTCCCGCGGCAAGAGGATTGATGGCGTGAACGGCAACTCCGCTCAACCAGGCCAACCCGCCAGCGCCAGCGCCAGCGATTGATCCCAGAGCGAGCGCCCATAGAAATCCCGCTTCGTCCCGGTAAGGCCCAATGATGGCGATCTCCACCCGAGGAATTCCAGCTCCCATAAGGTCGCCTGCGACCCGGGCAGCTTCGGCAGGCGAATCAAAAAGTCTGCTGATTGTCGCCATGGCTACTCGGGGTTTTGGCTGTTCAGATCGGAGACGAAAGACGCGGCGATCAGGTCGTCGCCCTGAATTCGCCCCTCGCGGTCCTCCATCATGGCCGCGACTTTCTGGAAGGTCTTCATTTCGCCCTTGGTGATGCGGGCCTCTTGCATCTTGGCCTTGAGGTCAGCCACGCGCATCCCCAGCGCTTGGGATATTTCAGTCTCACGGTTCATGGCGATCTGCATCCGTTTTTGCTGCGAAGCCCGTGGCCCAAAGGGCGGCGGGCTTCAGCCGACAGCGGCTGGTTCAGTCGATGATCTTGATGATCTTGTGGGTACCCGGATCCACGACAACTGTTCGGTTGTCGATCACTGTGTAGCGGTATTTGACGTTGGGGACTTCGTGAAGCTCGACCGTGTCGGGCAGCGCTGTTCCAATATTGAGTTCCACACCGGGAAGCTTCACCGAAGCGAGGGGCTGCTTCTTCACATATTCACGGATGACTGTTTCCTGCTCGGGCTGGAGGATGATGTCCTCGGCTGCGGCTGCTCCGATACCTGCAAGTAACAGAAGCGCCGCCGCCGCGGTGGTAAGATGCATTTTCATGAATTCCTCCTTTGCAAACCGACGCAGCACAACATCGTCTGCGCCAATCACTCGAACTTGGGGCAGGTGCAATCGTTCCCGGGGCTGGGCTTCGGTCGGGCGGAGCAGGGGACTTAAGTCTGATCGCAAAAGGCAATGGTCTTACCAAGGGCGTAGCCCGGAACGGCCGCTGTTTGCGGTCGTTGTCCGCTGCAAGTTGTGGGAGGAAACCGATGGAGAAGAGCGTTGGCCAGGCGCGCTGGTTGCTCGCACCAGTCTTCGCGATGGCCATCACCTTGATGGCTATTGGACTAGCCCTTGGCTGATCGTCCCGGAGATGACCCATGAAGATTTGCACATCGGCGCAGCTACGTCCCTTCCTGCGCCGATAGGGTTCGCTCGCCGGGTGGTAATCCTGGTGAGCGAACTCTCATTTCCATATGCGCCGCGACCGAGCATTTTGGCTCCTTTCGAGTGAAGGAGGCCAAGGGCCGTCGTCGGCGTCGCCGACATGATCCAACCAGTCCACGACCTTGCCGTCCTTTGATCTCCTGGAGGGTGGGTCATGGCGGTCAGCCGCATCCGGAGCAGGAACGGCGCCGGTCTGTACCTCCTCGCCGTTGCGTCGACCGGCGGACAGGGTCGACTCCCCCGTTCACGCAGACTGCCGCTGCTGTTCCCTGGTCTTGAGGAGACTCCAGACCACGCCGGCGGCGATGATCGCAAAGGTAATGCCGAGCGAGAAGGCGGCCGGGAACTTTTCAAGGCCAAGGAGATCGGCGACGAAGATCTTCGAGCCGATGAAGATCAGGACGATAGCGAGCGCGGGCTTCAGATAACGGAAGCGGTGGATCATCGCCGCAAGCGCGAAATAGAGGGCGCGAAGGCCGAGGATCGCAAAGACGTTCGAGGTGTAGACGATGAATGGGTCTGTCGTGATCGCGAAAATCGCAGGGACGGAATCCACGGCGAAGATGACGTCGGCCACCTCGACCATCACCAGCGCCATGAAAAGCGGCGTGATGAACCAGCTCGCCTGGCCTGTTCCGGGATTTGTCTTTTTGACGAAAAACCGCTGTCCGTGGTGCTCTTCGGTGACCCTAAAGCGATTGTGCATGAAGCGGAAGAGGACGTTCTTGGACAGGTCGGGTTCTGCCTCCTTGACGATCAGCATCTTGATGCCGGTGATGATCAGGAACGCGGCGAAGATATAAAGAACCCAAGCGAACTCGGCGACCAGCATCGCGCCGACACCGATCATAATGGCACGCAGCACCATGACGCCGAGGACGCCCCAGAAGAGCACCCGGTGTTGGTAGATGCGCGGCACAGCAAAGAATGAGAATATCAGGGCAATTACGAAGATGTTGTCGAGCGCCAGCGTCTTTTCGACGACGAAGCCTGTCAGATAGGCGAGGCCGGCGTCGGCGCCGAGATACCACCATACCCAGCCACCGAAGGCGAGCCCGAGCGCGACATAGAGGGCAGAAAGCATCACGCTTTCGCGGACGCCAATTTCCTTGTCCTGCCTGTGAAGAATTCCAAGGTCGAATGACAGAATAGCGATAACGAGGACAAAAAAGCTCGACCACATCCAGAGCGGTGTCCCGAGCCATTCGATGAACAAGAATGAGAAACTCAAGGGCAATCCCCTGTCAGCACGGCTGTCAGAAAATCGGTCCGACATCGTAAGAGTGCCGAGGCTCTCACCAGAGGGGCCCGGACCAGCGGGTTGGTAACCCACTTGGGAACTCATTTCTGGCGGTCAAGGGCCCGGCGGGACTTTTGCTGGGGCCGGAAGAGTACGGCCTGGAGTTCAACTGGGGTTTTGCCATGAGGCTGGTCCGACGGGCTAAAGCCTTGCGTCGGAGCAAGATGCGCGTTTTTCATCTGACCAGATCCCGTAGGTGGCGCTGGCAAAAGGGAATCCGATTTGGTGAGCTGACCTGCATTTCGGAAAGAAAGGCTTGCCCAAACAATGGGTAGAGCTCCATCCAATTCCTGGATCAGGGAACTTGCTTCTTCCCGTGAAATACCGGAAGAAAGATGATCGACTGAGGATTGATTCGGAGCTTGCGAATGCGCGGGGTGCGAGCGGCTGTGGCTGCACTGGTCCTGACCTGTTCCATCACTTCCGCTCTCGCCGACAATTCTCCCTTCATCTATATTGCTACCGAAGATCCTTTCACCGTCGGTCAACCGGCGAAGAACGACGTGTATTTTTTTGGCGGCGTTTTTGCGGCCGGATCATTTGGGAACACAATCAACGTATTCGGCGCCGACTATACGAACAACTACATAATCGGCGCTGCCTATGGTCGCGATTTCGTCGATATGGGCGCTGGTTTCGTTCTTGACGGTGTGACCGGGGCTGCCGTAAGATTTGGCGAGGACGACGACACGTCAGGAGAAGTTTGGGCCGGGGTTAGGGTTCGTCACCAGGGCCTTGTCATCGGCGATCTGGCGATTGCGCCCGCAGTGACGGCCGGTTTGAGTGCGGTTACGGGCACCACCGAGATCGAACGCGAACGCGAAATCTATTACGATGGCGACGCGTCTTTGCTTGGTTTCATCGGCGCGGAGCTTTCCTTCAGGCTAAGGCAAGCTCCCAATGTCGAGCTTGTCTATCAACTCCACCACCGATCCGGCGCCGGTGGTACGTTTGGAAATATGGGAGAGGGTTCCAACGCGAATACTGTTGGGCTTCGTTATCGCTTCTAGCTGACGCCTCAACGCCCCCCGACACTCTGGACCGGCGCACCTTCACAGCCTTCGTTGGCGAAGCACGACCCCGATCGGGTGGCACACGTCGCCAGGCCGGCAGAACTCAGAGCGCCGGCAGGTCTCGCGCTGTGGGGTATCGGGAGAAACAAATACCTAAGTATCTGTTTTTTCTGGTCGGAGTGGCAGGATTTGAACCTGCGACCCCCTCGTCCCGAACGAGGTGCGCTACCAGACTGCGCTACACTCCGTGACCAGACCGCGGGCTTATAGCCGCCACACCTCGTTCCTGCAAGCGGCAATGGCAGCACTTCTGTCGCATTTCATCCCTTTCGTCGGGCATTTCCGCAAAGCTCGGATTTCGGTCCGCGATAAACGTGGCTTAAAGCCTTGCGTCCTAAGCCGCGGGCCTCGATATCAGTACTTTTCCGCCTCTTGGAGTTTCCGGTCTTGCCCTTGAGGATCGTTGGCGAGGCTTGGCCAACAGTTTCGAATTCGAGACCGAAGCGCTGATCAAGGCGCCCGGCTTTCGCGAATATATTGCGCGCTGGCGGTTCGGCCATCCCCGCTCCAAGCTACCACCGGAGCTCAATCTAATCGGGTCCGGCCACTCGGCATGGGGCTTGGCACGCTGATTCGCCGTCCCGCGCCGGACCGATATCGTCACCGGGCATGACCTCCGCTCCAACTTGCTGTCGTTCAAGCGGGCGCTGGTGTCGGGCTGGGGCTGCCGGCGCGCGGATCCGTCGCAATGGTCACGGCCGCGCTAGACGGTTCGGGTGGCGCCGACCTCAAGCCGGAAATCGAGGCACGCGTTGGTCGCCTGTTCCGCTGGCACATAGACCCGGCGCCGCTCGGCCCGTGGATCGACCGCATCGACGAGCGTGGCCGCTCGCTGGCGATGGATGGGCCGGCGGCCAGCATCTTCTATCATCTGGTCTGTGCGGAGACGCAGTATCTCGAGAGCAGAGCTGAAAAAAGCCGCGTAGATCGGCTCAATACGGGCTCGCCACGTCGCCGGTCTCGACATAGATCGACTTCAGCTGCGAATAGAGCGCCAGCGCCGCCAGCGAATTCTCGCGACCGATGCCGGACTGCTTGAAGCCTCCGAACGGGATTTCCACCGGTGTCAAATTGTAGGCGTTGATCCAGCAGGTACCGGCCTGCAGCTCGGCAATGACGCGGTGGGCGCACTGCAGGTCGCGGGTGAAGACACCGGCGGCGAGGCCGAATTCGGTGTCGTTGGCGCGGTCGACCACTTCGTCCTCGCCGTCGAATTTCAGCACGCTCATCACCGGCCCGAATATCTCCTCGCGGGCGATGCGCATCGTGTCGGTGACGCCGGTGAACACGGTCGGCTCGACGAAGAAGCCGCCCTGGAAACCCTGCAAAGAAGGCACGTTGCCGCCGCAAGCGAGTGTCGCGCCGTCCTGCTTGCCGATTTCGATATAGCCGACCACCTTGTCGTGCTGCGCCTTGGAGACCAGCGGCCCCATCTGGGTTTCGGGATCGAGTGGGTCGCCGATGCGGATTTTCTTCGTCCGCTCGACAAGGCGTTCGACGAAGCGGTCGTGGATGCCGCTTTGCACGAAAACCCGCGTACCGTTGGAGCAGATCTGCCCGGTCGAATAGAAATTGCCGAGCATGGCGCCGCCAATGGCATTCTCGATATCGGCATCGTCGAAGACGATCAGCGGTGACTTGCCGCCGAGCTCCATCGTCGCATGCTTCATCTTCGAGCCGGCGAGCGACAGCACCTTGCGGCCGGTCGGCACCGAGCCGGTCACCGAAACCTTGGCGACGACATCGTGGCCGACGAGCCCGGCGCCGACATCGCCATAGCCCTGCACGACGTTGAACAAACCGTCGGGCAGGCCGGCCTCGCTGTAGATCTCGGCCAGCGCCAGTGCCGACAGCGGGGTGTTTTCCGACGGCTTGAACACCATCGCGTTGCCCATGGCGAGCGCCGGTGCCGATTTCCAGCCGGCGATCTGGATCGGGTAGTTCCAGGCGCCGATGCCGACGCAGACACCCAGCGCCTCGCGCCTTGTGTAGGCGAAGGGCCCGCCGAGATCGACCGACTCGCCATTGTAGGCGGCAACCGCACCGCCGAAATATTCGAGGCAGTCGGCCGCCGACGGGGCGTCCGCCACCAGCGTCTCCTGGATTGCCTTGCCGGTGTCCAGGGTCTCGATGCGGGCGAGGTCGGCATTGCGGGCGCGCAAGATGTCTGCGGCGCGGCGCAGGATGCGCCCGCGCTCGACCGGCTTCAGCCGCGCCCAAGCGGGCTGCGCTGCCCGCGCTGCCTCGACGGCGAGTTCCAGCACGTTCGGCGTCGCCGAGCGCAGCATGGCGATGGTCTCACCGGTTGCCGGATAGATGACCGGCAGCGGCGCGCCGCCTTCGTCCTCGATGTAGCGTCCGTTGACATAGTGCGATGCCGTGGGCTGGGCGCGCATGGGAGGTCTCCAATTGGTCTGCGCCCCCCAAATGGGTGGCTCGCTCTATCGGGCAGCTCGATCTGTCTGGTGGATCATGCTCTATCTGTCCGACGCCTGCCAGCGTGGATTGATCCATGGTTCCTGGTTGGACGGCGCCAGCGGCGTGCGGCCAAGGATGTGGTCGGAAGCCTTCTCGCCGGTCATGATCGATGGCGCATTGAGGTTGCCGTTGGTGACACGCGGGAAGATCGAGGAATCGGCGACCCGCAAGCCATCGACACCGATGACCCGGCACTCCGGATCGACCACGCTCATCATGTCGTCGGCGCGGCCCATCTTGCAGGTGCCGCAGGGATGATAGGCGCTCTCGGCGTGGTCGCGAATGAAGACGTCGAGATCATCGTCCGATTGCACTTGGCTGCCCGGCGAGATTTCTTGGCCACGATAGGGATCGAAAGCCGACTGGCCGAAGATTTCGCGCGTCAGCCGGATGCAGTGGCGGAACTCCGTCCAGTCGTCTGGATGCGACATGTAGTTGAAGCGGATCACCGGCTTCGATTTCGGGTCCGGCGAGCGCAGCGTCACCGAGCCGCGCGACTTCGATCGCATCGGCCCGACATGTGCCTGGAAGCCATGCGATTTGGCCGCTGCCTTGCCGTCATAGCGGACCGCGGCCGGAATGAAGTGGTACTGGATATCAGGGTAGTCGACGCCGGCGCGCGAGCGCACGAAGGCGGCCGCCTCGAAATGGTTGGTTGCGCCAAGCCCGGTCTTGAAAAACAGCCATTGCGCGCCGATGCGCGCCTTGGAGAACGGGTTGAGCACCGAATTAAGCGTGATCGGCAGCAAGGATTGCTGCTGGATATAAAGCTCCATGTGGTCCTGCAAATTGCGGCCGACGCCAGGCCGGTCGGCCAGCACTGGAATGCCGTTCTCGCGCAAATGCTCGGCCGGGCCGATGCCCGAAAGCATCAGGATCTTGGGTGAGTTGATCGACGATGCGGCGACGATCACCTCGCGTCGCGCCTTAACGACCTGAACCTGTTTGTGAGCTTCGATCTCGACGCCGATGGCGCGTTGATTCTCGATGATCACCCGCCGCGCAAAGCCTTTGACCAGACTCACATTTTTGCGCGCGAGTGCCGGCTTCAGATAGGCCGATGCCGCCGACCAGCGGCGGCCGCCGCTGATGGTTTGCTCCATCGGCCCAAAACCTTCTTGCTTGGAACCGTTGTAGTCGTCGGTCAGTTCGAACCCGGCCTGGCGGCCGGCCTCGACAAAGGCACCGTAGAGCGGATTGCGGCGCGAGCCGCGCTGCACATGCAGCGGCCCGCCGTGACCGCGCCAGCCATCCTCGCCGCCGTCGGAGTCCTCCATGCGCTTGAAATAGGGGAGCACATCGGCAAAGCCCCAGCCGGCCGCACCCTCTTCGGCCCAATGGTCGAAGTCGCGCGCATGGCCGCGCACATAGACCATGCCGTTGATCGAGGACGAGCCGCCGATGACCTTGCCGCGCGGCGTCGCCAGCACGCGGCCGCCGAGATGCGGTTCCGGCTCGCTGGCAAAGCCCCAGTCGTAGAGACTCATGTTGAGCGGTATCGACAGGGCCGACGGCATCTGGATCAGCGGCCCGATATCGCTGCCGCCGAATTCGATGACGATGACCGAATACTTGCCGTCCTCCGACAGGCGATAGGCCATGGCCGAGCCGGCGGAGCCGGAGCCGATGATGACGAAATCTGCTTCAAGCATGGTTCATATGCGCCATAAAATCGGCGAGCGAGACATTGCCGCCGGTAGCCACAACAAGGACGGTCTTGTCCTTCACATCCACCTTGCCGCCGAGCAGTGCCGCCAGCGACGCCGCGCCCGACGGTTCGAGCACCAGCTTCATGCGCTCGAAGGCGATCCGCATGGCGCGCCGTACCGATTGATCATCGACGGTGACGCCGCGAACACCGGCGGTCTTGACCGCCGCGAACGGCGCGTCGCCCGGCCGTCGCGACATCAGCCCATCGCAGATCGACTTCGGCCCGATCGGCATGGTCTCGATGCTGCCATGCGCCAGCGACGCGCCCATGCCATTGAAACCTTCCGGCTCGACGCCGATGATTTCAGTGGCGGGCGACAGATAGTGGAAGGCGAGTGAAACGCCGCCGATCAACCCGCCGCCACCGACCGAGCATGACAAGACGTCGGCGCTGGCACCCTTGGCCTCAAGCTGGTCGAGCGCTTCGAGGCCGGCGCCCGCCTGGCCGGCGACAATCTCCGGATCGTCGAACGGATGCAGCAGGGCCAGACCTTCGGTCTCGGCGATCTCGCGCGCCTTAGCGGCGGCAACCTCTTCTCGCGCGCGCTCGCCATGGTCGGTCAGCACGACGCGGGCGCCATAGCCCGCCGTTGCGTCGCGCTTGGCGGCTGGTGCGTCGATCGGCATGACGATGGTGACGGGAATGCCAAGCGCCTGGCCGGCAGCCGCCAGCCCTTGCGCGAAGTTGCCGGAGGAGTAGGCGACGACGCCCTTTTTGGCTTCATCGGCCGAAAGCTGCTTCAGACGCCAGTAGGCGCCACGCACCTTGAACGAGCCTGCCCACTGCAGCGATTCCGGCTTGATGAAAACACGAGCGGCACCGGTTTCTCTGGCCAGTGCCGCGGATTCCAGCAGCGGCGTGATCTGCGTCGCCTGGGAGGTAACGGCATAGGCCTGTCTAAGGTGATCGAGGGAGGGGACGAGCGCTGTTGTCATCATTCGCCCCGCGGATACCTTTTGCTCTCTTCGAGATTGTCGAGGTTCATGTGGTTTCGCATGAACCGCTCCGAAGCCTTCTGCAGGGGCTGGAAATCCCAGGGGTAATAAGCGCCGTTGCGCAGCGCCGGATAGACCACCCAGCGACGCGCCTGGCTTTCGCGCACGGCGGCGTCGAAGCCGGCCATGTCCCAGCGCGCCCGGATCTTGTCCATGAACGCCACCACCAGGCCGGCATGGACGGGATCGTCGGCCAGATTGTTTCGCTCGAGCGGATCGGCTTCGAGATCGAACAGTTGAGGCGGATCGAGCTCGCAATGGACGAATTTGTATCTGCCTTCACGGATTGCAACGAGTGGCGCGGAAGAACCTTCGGCGGCATACTCCATCAAGACAGGTGCGGTGCGCTGCCCGCCATTGGCGAGCGGCAGCAGCGACTGGCCGTCGGTCCACGGCGCGATCGCGGCGATGTCGATGCCGGCGAGGTCGCAAAGCGTCGGTGTCACGTCAAGATTGGAAACCGGCGCCTCGATCAACCCGGCCGGTACGCCCTTGCCGGCAATCATCAGCGGCACCCGCGCCGAACCCTCGAAGAAGCTCATCTTGAACCACAGGCCCCGCTCGCCGAGCATGTCGCCATGGTCCGAGCAGAACAGGATGATTGTGTCGTCGGCCATGCGGGTGCGCTCGAGGACGTCCAGGAGCTCGCCGAGCTTGTCGTCGACATAGGAGATGTTGGCGAAATAGCCGCGCCGCGAACGACGCACCTGCTCCGGCGTGATCTCGAATGAGGGATAGTCGCTGGCGTGGTACAGCCGCCGGGAATGCGCGTCCTGTTCGTCAGGAGCGATGAACCCGGTTTCCGGATCCAGCGCCTGGCAATGCTCATAGAGATCCCAATACTGCTTGCGCGCGACATAGGGATCGTGCGGGTGCGACAACGAGACGGTGAGGCACCAGGGCCGATGGTTCGCATCGTCCTGTTCGCGCGCAAGCTGGTAGAGCTTTTGCGTGGCGAGGAACACGACCTCGTCGTCATATTCCATCTGGTTGGTCGTCTCGGCGACGCCGGCGCCCGTGACCGAACCAAGATTGTGGTACCACCATTCGATGCGCTCGCCCGGCTTTCGATAATCCGGTGTCCAGCCGAAATCGGCGGGGTAGATGTCGGTGGTCAGCCGCTCCTCGAAACCGTGTAGCTGATCCGGCCCGACGAAATGCATCTTGCCCGACAGGCAGGTGTAGTAGCCGGCTGCGCGCAGATGATGGGCGAAGGTCGGGATCGATGAGGCGAATTCAGCCGCATTGTCATAGACACCCGTGCGCGACGGCAATTGCCCGCTCATGAACGAGGCACGGCCCGGCGCGCAGAGCGGCGATGCCGTGTAGTTGTTGGCAAAGCGCGCCGAACGTGCGGCCAAGGCTTTCAGGTGCGGTACATGCAGAAACTCTGCCGGGCCGTCCGGAAACAGGGTCCCGTTGAGCTGATCGACCATGACGATCAGGAAATTGGATCGCTTCGTTGTCACTGTTTGCGCCGATCGCCAAGTTTGGTTTCGAGATAGTCCTCGACCAGCGCGATGGCGGTCGCGGCATCAGGCACGCCGTCCTTCAACGCCCGCCTGATGTAGAGCCCATCGATCATCGCCGCCGTCGCCTCGGCGACGCGGTCGGCTTCGGCCCTGGGCAAGATGCCGGTCAGACCGCTCATCAGGTTCGAATGGAGCCGCCGCGCGTAGACCCTGAGCAGCCGGCGCAAGGCGGATGACTTCTGGGCCTCGACATAGAAGGCAAGCCAGGAGGCGATGGTTTGCGGCTGGAACTGAATGTCGGAGAAGTTGACGGCGACTACCGCCGAGACGCGTTCGCGCGCGGTGCCGGCCGAACCAAGGGCGCGCAACGTGTCGGCGGTCAGTTCGGCCAGGATATGGCGCATCGTCGCCAGCAGCAGCTCATCCTTGGCGCCGAAATAGTGATGGGCAAGGGCCGATGAAACGCCGGCGCGCCCGGCAATCTCAGACATGGTCACGTCGAGCGAGCCACGCTCGCCGATCGCCGAGATCGTCGCGTTGATCAGCGCCTTGCGGCGCAGCGGTTCCATTCCGACTTTCGGCATTTCGCTATGTTCCTTTAAAACAGGATTATTTTTTATTGACGGGTCAATCAACAAAAAAATCGACGCTGGTTTCGTTTGTACCAAGCGATTATCGGCTTGCAGCCCTTCACGAAGCGAGCAGGACTGTTTATCTTTGAACAATAAATGCGAGGTGCGCCAGCCAGCCACGTGCTAGGCTGGCGCCAAGGATGGAGACCGCCATGACCGCATGTATCGTTGGCTGGGCGCATTCGCGCTTTGGTAAGCTCGAGGGCGAAACGCTCGAGAATTTGATCGTCAAAGTGGCAACGGACGCGCTCGACCATGCCGGCATCGGTCCTGACGAAGTCGACGAGATCGTGCTCGGCCATTTCAACGCCGGTTTTTCGGCGCAGGATTTCACCGCCAGCCTGGTGCTTCAGACCGACGACCGGCTGCGCTTCAAGCCGGCGACGCGCGTCGAAAACGCTTGCGCCACCGGTTCGGCGGCGGTCCGGCAAGGCATCCGCGCCATCGACGCCAGTGCTGCCCGCATCGTGCTGGTAGTTGGCGCCGAGCAGATGACGACGACGCCCGGGCCGGAGATCGGCAAGAACCTGCTCAAGGCGTCCTATCTGCCCGAGGATGGCGACACGCCTGCGGGTTTCGCCGGCGTCTTCGGCAAGATCGCGCAGGCCTATTTCCAGCGCTATGGCGACCAGTCGGACGCGCTCGCCATGATCGCCGCCAAGAACCACAAGAACGGTGTCGACAATCCCTATGCGCAGATGCGCAAGGATTTCGGCTATGAGTTCTGCCGCCAGGAAAGCGAAAAGAACCCTTTCGTTGCCGGTCCCCTAAAGCGCACCGACTGCTCGCTGGTCTCCGACGGCGCCGCCGCCCTTATCCTCGCCGACACCGCGACGGCACTGAAGATGCGCCGCGCCGTTGCCTTCCGCGCCAACGAACATGTGCAGGATTTCCTGCCGATGTCGAAGCGCGACATCCTTGCGTTCGAAGGCTGCGAACAGGCTTGGAACCAGGCGCTGAAATCGGCCGGTGTGACGCTCGACGATCTCTCCTTCGTCGAAACGCATGACTGCTTCACCATTGCCGAACTGATCGAATACGAGGCGATGGGTCTGGCCAAGCCGGGAGAGGGCGCCAGACTGGCGCTGGACGGCACAACGGCCAAGGATGGCCGCCTGCCGGTCAATCCGTCCGGCGGGTTGAAGGCCAAGGGCCACCCGATCGGCGCCACAGGCGTGTCCATGCATGTCTTGACCGCCATGCAGCTTGTCGGCGAGGCCGGCGGTATCCAGGTGCCCGGTGCAAAACTCGGCGGCATCTTCAATATGGGCGGTGCGGCGGTCGCCAACTACGTTTCAATATTGGACCGGATCAGGTAGAAGCAGCCCGTATTTTTGCGGGGTAGCCATGACAAATCCGGTTCTGATCGAAGTGTTGCGCGGCGCGCTCGTCGAGAGCGCGCATCGTGGCGCGGTCGCCGTCTTCGATGCCGATGGCAAACCGGTTTGGGAGATTGGCGACACGGCCAAGCCGGTGTTTCCGCGCTCCGCGGTCAAGGCGATCCAGGCATTGCCGCTGGTCGAAAGCGGCGCGGCCGACGCCTATGGCTTCGGCAACCGCGAACTGGCGCTCGCCTGCGCGTCCCATTCGGGCGAGCCGGCGCATGTCGAACTGGCGCGATCGATGCTGGCCAAGGCCGGGCTGGACGGCTCGGCACTCGAATGCGGCACGCATTGGCCGTCCAATCATGACGCCGAGATTGCACTCGCCCGCGCCGGCGGCTCGCCGAACGCATTGCATAACAATTGCTCCGGCAAGCATTCCGGGTTCCTCTGCACATGCGTCCACGCCGGCATTGCGCACCGCGGCTATGTCAAGCCGGGGCACGGCCTGCAGGAGATGGTGCGAGACGCCATGCACGCGGTGACGGGCGCTGTCCATGGCGCGGACGAGCGGGCGACCGATGGCTGCTCGATCCCGACCTATGCGGTGCCGCTCCGGAGCTTCGCGCTTGGCTTTGCCCGCATGGCAACGACAAATGGTTTTGGTCCCGAGCGAGCCAAGGCCGCGAAGCGTCTGCTGGCTGCCTGCATGGCCGAGCCGTTCTTCGTTGCCGGCACCGGCCGCGAAGACGTCGCGCTGATGGAGGCCGCACCAGGGCGGATTTTTACGAAAGGCGGCGCCGAAGGCGTCTATTGTGCCGCAATTCCGGAACTTGGTCTCGGCATTGCACTCAAATGCGATGATGGCGCCGGCCGCGCCGGCGAAGCCATGGTTGCCGCCGTTCTTGCCAAACTGCTGCGCGCCGACGAGGCCCTGGCGTCAAAGCTAAGCGCACTGGCAAAGGTGCCCATCAAAAGCCGGAACGGTGCCAAGGTCGGGGCGCTGAGGCCCACCGGCGCCTTGCATTAAACCGGCCGTCAACTGACGTGATTGCGCTCGACGGTCAGATGCGCATATCCGCTATCGTTTGACGAGGTGAGATCGCCTGTCGCCGGCTTGGCCCAGCGCTGGCCAACAACGGCGCCGTTCAGCGCGCTGTCAATGACATTGTCTGAAATGACCGCTGTGCCGGCGCCCTCGACCACCGACACGACGATGCCGGTTCCAACCTTGCGGATGATGTTACCGGTGGCGACGACATTGCGCAGATACGGCCCCCAGCCGATCTGCATGCCGTAGAGCGGCGCGTTCTCGATGACATTGTTGGAAACGGTCGTGTCGGCCTCGACGCCAATGCCGACGCCGAATCCAGGCGAGTCGGCGGGGTAGGGGCCGTTGGTCGACAGATTGCGTACGATGTTGCCCGAACAGACGCCCATCCGCCCGCCTTCGTTGAAATTCACGATCGAGATGCCGTTGGCGGCCCCATCGACGATGTTGTTGCTGATGATGGCGCCTTCGAACGAGAACTCGGAGTAAACGGCTGTTTCGCCGGAACGCGAGCAGGTATTGCCCGATATCTGCAGATTGCTGGCGCTGTTGGCGCGGATCGCCGAGAAGGCGCAGTCGGACACGATATTGCCTGAAATGACTACATTGCCGGCCCGGAAGGCATTGATGCCATTGCCGTTCTGACCGGTCCCGCCGCTGCGCGCCTGGATCCGTTCGACGCGGTTGCCAGTCACTATGGTGCCATCTTCCGCCGCCTGCCAGCGGTGCACGAGAATGCCGCCATTGGCGCAGTCGGAGACGGTGTTGCCCGTGATCGCCAGCCCGCCGGCCTCGACCGAATAGATGCCGGCATCGGCAGCCCCCGATATCTCCGAGCGTTCTACACGCCCCGTCGCGTGCTCCAGCGCCAGTCCGTTCTTGCCGCTGCCGGTGATCTGGCAATTGTCGATGACCAGATGCGCGACCCGGCGCAGATCGAGCAGCCCTTGCGCATGATCGCCCATCGAGCGGTTTGCGCCGTCGAAGACCAGCCCGCCAAGTTCGATATGGTCGGCCTGCTCGGCCATGAACAGGTGACCGTCGCCGCCATAGACGATGCGCGTTGCGCCCGGCACGCCGGAAAGACGCACGCGACTGGGCAGCGAGATGTTGGATATGACATAGGTGCCCGGCGGCAGGAACACCGGTATGTCGCGATCGTTTGCGTCGCGCAGCAGCTTGGCGAAGGCCTTGCTCTGATCGTCGAGGATGCCGGGCTGCACGCCAAGTTCCGTGGCATTGATCGAGCCGCGCATAGAGGCCTTCTCGATACCGGTCAGGCTCGCGGCCACCGCCTTGCCAAGCGAGAGGCCGACGACGGCAAAGCCGGCGGTTCCGATCAGCAGCGTTCGTCTGTTCAACATCGGCACAGGTCCTGGTTTTTGACCCTTGCACCGCAGGAATCGTGCCAGCCGGTCCGCCTCTCCGGTCGAGGGCAACGACAATCGCTTGTCGAGTAGCCTTTCCGCGCCTAAGTTCAGGGAATGAGCAGAGCTTTCACTCGCGAGGAAGACAGCGAAAACGCCATTGCCGGCGTCGGTGAGCGACCGATCAGTCACCACCGCAATCTGGTGACGGAGCGCGGCTTGGCGCAGATCGAGGACAATCTTTCCGATTTGCGCGATATACTGGCGAAAGCCGAAAGGAAGGCAGACCGCGAGCGCATCGCGTTGGTCTCACGCGACCTACGCTACTGGACCGCCCGACGTGAAAGCGCCGAACTCTCCGTGCCGGAACCGGGCAGCGACCTTGTTCGCTTCGGCATGGGCGTCACGCTTGAGGGCGATGATGGCAGGAAGGTGCACTGGAAAATCGTCGGCGAGGATGAGGCGGATCCGGCAAAGGGCACGATTTCGCACGTATCCCCAATGGCGGTCGCTCTGTTCGGCAAGAAGGTCGGCGACGTAGCCGTGGTCAACGGCAAGGAATGGGAAATCGTCAAGCTTTCCGACAGCTAGTGCATGTCGCTCAAAAGTGGCCCCGGTTTTGAGACAACGACATGCATGGAAACAAAGACCTAAAGCGCGGTGCATGAATCCATTTCGACGCGACGCGCTTTAGTCTTCGAGCTTGACGACATGGTCCCGGAAGAAGGCTGCAGCTCCGGCCTCATCGATTTCGCCAGCGGCAACCATCAAGACCAGCTGAATGACGTCCTGCTGGTCGGCCTCGATGCTTAATCCGTTGAAATAGAGAAACAGATCGGCTGCGGCAAAGGCGGTGCGCTTGTTGCCGTCAACGAACGGGTGGTTCTTGGCAATACCGAACAGGTAAGCGGCCGCCAGTTCGCACAAATCCGGATCGCCATAAATCTCCCGCTGCTGAGGACGGGAGAGCGCCGATTCCAGCATACCCTCATCTCGTATACCTGCCGCTCCGCCGTGCAGCCGCAACTGCTCGGCGTGAAGTGACTCCACGAACTCCCGCGAATGATGCTCAGTCATTTCGCGAGCGCGCGGTAGGCAACCTCGTACTTTTTCATCCGCTCACGCGCGATCTTCATCTTGCGCTCGAATTCCTCGGCGCTGTCTTCGGTGCGACGCAAACGAAGCTCTTCGCCTTCCTGAACGATGACGATGCTGTCGCCTGCCTTCATGTTCAGACGATCGAGCAACTCCTTGGGCAGGATCACGCCTTCGGAATTACCGATCTTGCGAATTGTGGTGTTCATGATGGATTATCCTGTTGCAACGTCGATTATAACGCAATCGCCGTGCGTTGCAACAATTATTATAACAAGCCTGTCAATCGGAAAGCAGCCGGTCCAGCAAGCGATCCGCTGCTTCCGGAATGACCGTGCCCGGCGGGAATATCTCAGCCGCGCCTGCTTTCAGCACCGCGTCATAGTCCTGTGGAGGGATGACACCGCCCGCGACGATCAGCATGTCGCCGCGGCCGAGCTTCTTCAGCGAGTCGCGTAACTCGGGGATCAGCGTCAGATGCCCTGCAGCCAGCGACGAGGCGCCGACGATGTGGACGTCTTGTGCGACCGCCAGCCTGGCGATCTCATCGGGTGTCTGGAACATCGCTCCGACGGTGACGTCGAAGCCGAGATCGGCGAAGGCCGTGGCGATAACCTTCTGCCCACGATCATGGCCGTCCTGTCCCATCTTGGCGACGAGTATACGCGGCTTGCCTCCGGTCTTCTTCTCGAAGGCGTCAAGCTTCTCCTGCAGCCCGTCGACAACGGGATGATCGCCAAGGGCTTTGCGATAGACGCCGGAAATGGTCTGCACCGTAGCGACATGGCGCCCAAAGGCTCTTTCCAACGCCAATGAAATCTCGCCTACCGTGGCACTGGCTCGCGCGGCCCGGATGGCGAACTCCAGCAGGTTTTCGTTACCCCGTGCGGCACGGGTCAGTGCATCGAGTGCGGTTTCGACGGCGGCGACGTCGCGCGTGCCCTTCAGCAGTTGCAACTTCGACAATTGCCTGGCCCTGACCTCGGCATTGTCGATCTTCAGCACGTCGACCTCCATGTCCTTCTCCGGACGATAGGCATTGACGCCAACCAGCATCTGTTCGCCGGAATCGATGCGTGCCTGCGTACGCGCTGCCGCTTCTTCTATGCGCAGCTTGGGAATGCCCTGTTCGGTCGCGGCGGCCATGCCGCCGAGCGCCTCGACCTCCTCGATGTGGGCAAGCGCGCGGGCCGCCAGGTCATGCGTCAGCCGTTCGAGATACGCCGAGCCGCCCCACGGATCGATGACGCGTGTCGTGCCGGATTCCTTTTGCAGAATGAGCTGCGTGTTGCGGGCGATCCGTGCCGAGTGGTCGGTCGGCAGCGCCATCGCCTCGTCGAAGGAATTGGTGTGCAGCGACTGCGTATGTCCCTGCGTCGCCGCCATCGCCTCGATCATGGTGCGTATGATGTTGTTGTAGGGATCCTGCGCCGTCAGCGACCAGCCCGAAGTCTGGCAATGGGTGCGCAGCGATAGCGAGCGCTCGTCCTTGGGCAAGAAGTTCTTCTTCATCAGGGTCGCCCACAGCAGGCGCGCGGCCCGCAGTTTGGCGACTTCCATAAAGAAGTTCATGCCGATCGCCCAGAAGAAGGACAGACGCGGCGCGAAGCGGTCGATATCGAGGCCCGCAGCAACGCCGGCGCGGGCATATTCGATGCCGTCGGCGATCGTGTAGGCAAGCTCCAGGTCGGCTGTCGCGCCGGCCTCCTGCATGTGATAGCCGGAGATCGATATCGAATTGAACTTCGGCATGTTCTTCGACGTGTAGGAGAAGATGTCCGAAACGATCCGCATCGAGGGTTTCGGCGGATAGATATAGGTGTTGCGGACCATGAACTCCTTCAGGATGTCGTTCTGAATGGTTCCGGCAAGATCCTTCTGCGCAACGCCCTGTTCTTCCGCCGCGACGATGTAGAGCGCCATGATCGGCAGCACCGCGCCGTTCATCGTCATCGACACCGTCATCTCGCCGAGCGGAATGCCGTCGAACAGTTGCCGCATGTCGAGGATGGAATCGATGGCTACCCCCGCCATGCCGACGTCACCGGCGACGCGTGGATGGTCGCTGTCATAGCCGCGATGCGTGGCAAGATCGAAGGCGACCGACAGCCCCTTCTGGCCGGCGGCAAGATTGCGCCGGTAAAACGCATTGGACTCTTCGGCCGTCGAGAAGCCGGCATATTGCCGGATGGTCCAGGGCTGCTGGATATACATGGTCGGGTAGGGGCCGCGCACGAAAGGCGGCAGCCCCGGATAGGTGTCGAGATGCGGCAACCCCTTGAGATCGCTTTGATTGTACAGATGCTTGGCGACAAGTCCTTCCGGCGTCGTCCGCTGGCCTTTGACCTCGACGGGTGCGCGGGGTGGCGGGACCCAACCGATCTGGCTGAAATCGGGTATCAAGAGGCGGCTCCGATGGATTGGTCGATGCGGACCGGAAACAGCGGCTCACAGATGGCAACGCCTTCGGTGAAGGCAGGCCGCCGTTCCGCCGCCAGCGTCTCGACCGGACTTTCGCCTTTCAGCGGGTAGAGCGTGGTGCCGATGATGACCCGCTCGCCTGCCTGGTAGGCTGCATTGCGCTGCGCTGCCGCAGCGTGAACACGCTTCTGGATAAGCCCCTCCTGAAGGCTGGACAAGACGCCGCCCTCGGCCTCGATTGTTTGCAATTGCGCCCAGGCCATCTCGCAGAGTTCGTTGGTCAGCGCTTCGACCGCGCCGGAACCATAGGCAGGATCGGCGACGTGATCGATATGGCTTTCATTCGCCATGATCAGCTGCGTGTTGCGGGCGACACGACGGGCAAAACCCGCCGGCAAGCCATGCGCGATCGTGTGCGGCAGGATCGAGATCGAATCGGCGCCTCCGGACGCCGCGGCAAAGCAGGCAATTGTGGTGCGCAGGATGTTGGTCTCCGGATCCATCGCTGTCATCATCCGAAACGACGTCTCGGCATGGATGTTGGCCGTGGAACTGGGGATCGAGCAGGTCTCCTGCACCCGCGCCCAGAGCCTGCGCAGCGCCCGCACCTTGGCCATAGACAGCAACTGGTCCTGGTCGACGCTCAGTGCAAAGCCGATATGCGGCGCGGCATAGACAAGCGGCTGCCGTGCCGTCTCGAACATTCTGAGATAGGATATCGCCGAAGCCAGCATGATGCCAAGCTCCTGCGCTTCCGTCGCACCGGCATTGTGGAACACACGTCCGTCCGCTTCCAGCAGCACGCCCGGAACGCCCATCGAGAAGAAATGCGCCAGCGACTGCGGCATCGAAGCCTGCAACGCCTCGATCGACATGCGCAGCCGGCCGGTTCCGGCGAAGATCGCCGCCGGATCGATGCCAAAGGAGAGGTTGAGTTTTGCCGGGTCTGACCGGCGCTTGCTCAGGAACGCCACCAGCCAGTCGGCCACGGCGCGGCTCCAGGGATGGGCGTCGATGCGAACCTGGACGCGGTTGAGCGGTACGCCGTCCAATACCGTCTCCAGTGCTTCCGCCGTTCTCGGCAGGCCGTAGCCGAACGCGTTCGGCGCCCCTTCGAAGACAAGTGACAATCCCGTGGCGCCTTGCGCTACGTCGTCTAGAGCCTGGGTTCTGGCGCGCTCGATATCCGGATCGTCGATGCGCTGGCTGACGATCCACGGCGATTTCGGGTTTGCGCGCACGGTCGGTTCTGCCGCTGTGCTGCGGTCGTAGAGCGGTTCGATGCGGATGTTGTCGTCGGTATGCGAGACCAGCTTCTCTTCGAAGGATGCGCCGGCGAGTGCCTTTTCCGCCAAGGCTCGCCATCGCTGGCGCTCGGCGTTCTCTGGTTCGACATCCCTGGTCAGGGCTTCGGCGGCCATCCGTCTTCCTCGCTTTATGCGCCCGCACCAGCCTGGAGCGGTTCAGTCTACGGTCCTCGGTTCGATATCGCAATCCAATGCGTTTTCAGCGGCCGAATTCGATCCAAAAGATATAGGTCGGCCCACGTGCACGAACCATGAACGATTGCCAAACACCGGCAAAATCCGCAAGCTTCAAAAAATCGATTGGAGGGTTGCCCCTGATTGAACGATTGCCACGACTTGGACGAATGGTTCCGACTTGAACGAATGGCATTGTCGCTGTGCAACGGCCTCACTATACCTGCGGCAAGGCCACTGGCTTTAAACACATCAGTTTGCGGAGACCGGACATATGGCTGACGACACCAGTATTTTCATCGGCGCCAGACGCAAGCCCGACGACAGCTATCAGCGTGCCGAGCAGTTGTTGCTGCAATATGGCAATCGTCATGGCCTGGTGACCGGCGCCACCGGTACCGGCAAGACCGTCACCTTGCAGATCCTGGCCGAAGGTTTTTCCAACGCCGGCGTGCCGGTGTTCTGCGCCGACATCAAGGGTGACCTGTCCGGCATCGCGATGATGGGTACGGCGCAGGATTTTCTCGTCAAGCGGGCCGAACAGGTCAAGCTCGACCCCTATGACTTCCAGGAATTCCCCGTCATTTTCTGGGATCTATTCGGCGAACAGGGTCATCCTATCCGCGCCACGGTTTCGGAAATGGGGCCGTTGCTTCTGTCGCGCCTGATGAACCTGACCGAGGCGCAGGAAGGGA
Organism: Mesorhizobium sp. M0051; assembly: GCF_040323235.1. NCBI lineage: Bacteria > Pseudomonadati > Pseudomonadota > Alphaproteobacteria > Hyphomicrobiales > Phyllobacteriaceae > Mesorhizobium > Mesorhizobium sp. M0051. Next base: position 223,759 of record NZ_JAMYUT010000005.1, on the reverse strand, counting down.
TCATGAACATCGCCTTCCGCCTGGCGGACGAGGAAGGCCTGCTGCTGCTCGATATGAAGGATCTGCAGGCGCTTTTGGCCAACATCGCCGAGCGCGCCGAGGAGATCGGCTCGCGTTACGGCAATGTGACGAAGCCATCGGTCGGGGCTATCCAGCGAACGCTGCTGGTCCTGGAGCAGCAGGGCGCGGCAAACTTCTTCGGCGAGCCGGCACTGCGCATCGCCGACATCATGCGCACCACCCGCGACGGGCGCGGCGCCATCAGCGTGCTTGCCGCCGACAAGCTGATGATGAATCCACGGCTTTACGCGACCTTCCTGTTGTGGCTGATGTCGGAACTGTTCGAGGTGCTGCCGGAAGTCGGCGATCCGGACAAGCCGAAGCTGGTGTTCTTCTTCGACGAGGCGCATCTTCTGTTCGACGAAGCACCCAAAGTGCTGGTCGATCGCGTCGAGCAAGTGGTCCGGCTGATCCGCTCGAAAGGCGTCGGCGTCTATTTCGTCACGCAAAACCCTTTGGATATCCCTGAAAAGGTTCTCGCCCAGCTCGGCAATCGCGTACAGCACGCGCTGCGCGCCTATACGCCGCGCGAGCAGCAGGCGGTGAAGACGGCGGCCGAGACGTTCCGGCCTAATCCAGATTTCGATTGCATGACCGCCATCACTCAACTCGCCACAGGCGAGGCGCTGGTCTCGACGCTGGAAGCCAAGGGGGTTCCGTCGATGGTGCAGCGGACACTGATACGCCCGCCATCGTCGCGGCTTGGGCCCATCACGGTGGCCGAGCGCCAGAAGCTGATCCAGGAAAGCCCGGTCGCCGGCCAGTACGATCAGGTCATCGATCGCGAATCGGCCTTCGAGATGCTGCAAAAAAAGGCCAAGGATGCGCAGGATGCCGAGGAGCAGGCGCAGCAGGCCGGCAGCGGTCGCTCGCGCTGGACGATTCCGGGCTTCGGCAACGACGAGTCCGCGCCGCAATCCGATGGCAGGCGCTCGCCTGCACCGCGCCCGTCCAACCGCCAGACGGTGGCCGAGGCGGCGATCAAGTCGGTGGTTCGATCCGTCGGCTCGTCAGTCGGTCGGGCAATCGTTCGCGGCATCCTGGGCAGCCTGTCGCGGGGGCGTTAGGACCGGAGGCAGCGGCGTTGCCGCCGCCCGTCGGATCAGAAGATCGAGTTGGTGATCTCTTTCAGAGGCCCGAGCAGGATCGATCCTTCCGGCACGCCGGCGTCGATCGGGATTGCCCGGCGATTCGCAGTCGCCACCACTGGCTGGCTGGCATCGCTGGTGACGACAACTGGTGTCTTCGAGGGCACGCGATCATAGAGATCGATGATATCCTGGTTCATCAGGCGTACGCAGCCTGACGAGACGGACTTGCCGATCGACCGCCATTCTGGCGAGCCGTGCAGGCGGTAAAGCGTGTCCACGTTGCCCTGGAAGAGATAGAGCGCGCGTGCGCCGAGCGGGTTCTTCAACCCGCCGGGCATGCCGCCATTTTCGGCGCTGTATGGTTTCAATTCCGGCTGCCGGGCAATCATTTCATCCGGCGGCGTCCATTTCGGCCACTTCTGCTTCCACTGGACGACGGCATCGCCGGACCATTCGAAACCGGCGCGGCCTAGGCCGACACCATAACGGATTGCCTGGCCCCCCGGGCGAACCAGGTAGAGGAAATGGCCAGTGGTATCGACGACGATCGTTCCCGGCTTCTGCCCGGTCGGATCGGGAACGATCTGGCGCAGGAACTGCGGATCGATCCTGTCGAACGGGATCGCCGGCAAATCGAAGCCGCCATCACTGATCGCGCCGTACATCGTCACATAGTCGGTCAGCGGCGGCTCGATATAGGCTGGCGGCGGTGGCTCGACCGGCCCCGGTCCGGTGGTCGCGCATGCGGAAACCGCGATCGAAGCAGCGCCTAAGGCTGCGGCGTTGAGAAAGCCGCGACGGCTCAGGCGATAGGATTCGATTTCGATTTTGGACATGGTTGCCTTCTTTAAGTCTCAAATCGCAACAAAGCGTCAATGCGCCGATCGCTGCGCGGGTGCCTGACAACACCTGGGGCGATAGGCGGTTCCGATTCTGGCCGGAAGGTGGACAAACCAAGGCGAAGCTGTGACTGCGTTGCCACTGTGGCACCAGGGACACACGCGCGTCTCAGCTGCCTGGCACCAAAGCTTCGAGCGACGGCAGGATCAGGGCCGGCGGGAAGTCCCGGTATTCTTCGGGCTGGTTGGAACGGTTGATCCACACCGTGCGAAAACCGAATTTGGTGGCGCCTGCGATATCCCAGCGATTGGAGGACTGGAAGGAAACCGCGCCCGGGTAGAGGCGCCAGCCGGTGGCGACCATGTCATAGACCGCCGGATCGGTCTTGAAGCGCTGAACCGCATCGACGGAATAGATGTCGTCCAGAACCTGATCGAGCGCAGCGGACTTGACCGCTGCCTGGAGCATTTCGGGTGAGCCATTGGACAGGATCGCCAGCCTCGCTCCCGAAGCCTTGAGCGCCTTGAGCACGGCCGGCACTTCCGGATAGCAATCCAGCCGCCAGTAGGCATCCAGCAAGATCGCCTTGAGGCTGGGATCGGCCGAGGGAACCTTGCGCAGGGCGAAATCGAGCGCCTGTTCAGTCAACTGCCAGAAATCGGCATAGGCACCCATAAGCGTACGAACCCAGGAATATTCGAGTTGCTTGGCGCGCCAGATCTCGGACAATAATTGACCGTCCGGACCGATCCGATCGGCATGACGGCGTACGGCGGCATGCACGTCGAACAGCGTGCCATAGGCGTCGAAGACATAGGCGGCGTATTGCATGAAGACAGTTTTGAGGGCAGGCGCGACAAGGTGCAAGCTTTGATTGCACGGCGCCCCGTCGCTGGCCTCAACAAAACTATTCAATGCCGGTTGACGGCGCCCGCCAAAGCATCTTCCAATGGCTCCCACGAGACCGATTGAGGCGGGACAACACGATGACACTGGCGGCTGCGGCGCAATCCACCACATGGACTTTCGTCGATGGTGATTGGCACGAGGGCAATGTCGCCATTCTGGGGCCGCGAAGCCACGCGATGTGGCTCGGCACCAGCGTGTTCGACGGAGGCCGCTGGTTCGAAGGCGTCGCCCCGGACCTCGAGCTTCATGCCGCCAGGGTGAATTCTTCGGCGATTGCACTCGGCCTCAAGCCGTCGATGAGCGCCGACAAGATCGTCGGGCTGACATGGGATGGGTTGAAGAAGTTCGACGGCAGGACGGCGGTCTACATCAGGCCGATGTACTGGGCCGAGCATGGCGGCTACATGGGCGTGCCGGCCGATCCCGCCTCGACCCGCTTCTGCCTTTGCCTCTATGAGTCGCCCATGATCCCGCCGACCGGCTTTTCGGTGACCGTGTCGCCGTTCCGGCGCCCGACCATCGAAACCATGCCGACCAATGCCAAGGCCGGCTGCCTCTACCCCAACAACGGCCGTGCCATTCTCGAGGCCAAGATGCGCGGCTTCGACAACGCAATGGTGCTCGACATGCTGGGCAACGTCGCCGAAACCGGAACATCGAACATCTTCCTGGTCAAGGACGGCCACGTGCTGACGCCGGCACCGAATGGCACCTTCCTGTCCGGCATCACCCGCTCGCGCACGATGACTCTGCTTGGCGAATATGGCTTCAAGACCACCGAAAAGACGCTGTCGGTGCGCGACTTCCTCGAAGCGGACGAGATCTTCTCGACCGGAAATCATTCCAAGGTGGTGCCGATCACGCGTATCGAGGATCGCAATCTGCAGCCCGGGCCGGTGGCCAAGAAGGCGCGCGAACTCTATTGGGAATGGGCGCATTCGACTTCCGCCGTCTGAGCGGATAAAAAGGCGATCGGCGCTCCATTCCGGAGTTGCCCCAACCCATTCCAGACCTATCTTAGTCCGGTATCGACACCGGATTTTTCCACGAGGGAGTACTGTCCATGGCTTTTGAACTGCCCGCTCTGCCCTACGACTACGAGGCCTTGCAGCCTTACATGTCGAAAGAGACGCTGGAATATCACCACGATAAGCACCACAAGGCGTATGTCGACAACGGCAACAAACTCGCTGTCGAGGCCGGCCTGGGCGATCTGTCGGTCGAAGAGGTGGTCAAGCAGTCGTTCGGCAAGAATGCCGGTCTCTTCAACAATGCCGCTCAGCACTACAACCACATCCATTTCTGGAAGTGGATGAAGAAGGGCGGCGGCGGCAGCAAGCTGCCGGGCGCCCTGCAGAACGCGTTCGATAGCGACCTCGGTGGCTACGACAAGTTCAAGGCCGACTTCATTGCCGCCGGCACGACGCAGTTCGGCTCGGGCTGGGCCTGGGTTTCAGTCAAGGACGGCAAGCTGGCGATCTCAAAGACGCCGAATGGCGAGAACCCGCTCGTCCATGGCGCGTCTCCGATCCTCGGCGTCGATGTCTGGGAACACTCCTATTACATCGATTATCGCAACGCCCGGCCGAAATATCTCGAGGCGTTCGTCGACAGCCTGATCAACTGGGATCACGTGCTGGAATTGTACGAAAAGGCTCGCGCATAACCCCGAAAATCGGATTCGATTTTCAAAAAAGGATCATGCGCAAAATCAAAGTGTTGCAGCGTCCTTTGCACGCCTGAGAAGGCGCGCGGATGGCCTGATCGATCCCCAGAAAGACCCGGCAATCTGAACTGACCCCCGAAAGTTGGAGATCAACCTTCGGGGGTTTTCACATCCCGAGGGCCCTTCTTTACGGGGTCGCGGCCCCTGGCGATCAGGTTCGGCAAAAACGTCCGCGACGAGGGGAATATTCCACTCGCCGCATCCGTTAACGTCCTGTCCTGAAATGCCTTCATCACGGAGCCAAATGAATGAGAAAGCTTGTTATCGCCATCTCTATGCTTGCACTCGCGGCATCGGCGGCGTTTGCCGACCCGATACTTGATCGCCAGGGTTTGATGAAGGAGCGTGGAAAGATCGCCGGCGGCCTCGCGAAAGTGGTCAAGGGCGAGGAGCCGTTTGATGCGGCGGCCGTGCTGACACAACTTCAGGCGCTGCAGGCGAATGCCGAGAAATTCGATGCCGATGTGCTGTTCCCGGCAGGCAGCGATACTGGCGACACGACAGCGGCGCCGAAGATCTGGGAAGACATGGCCGGTTTCAAGTCGACCGAGGACAAATATCTCGCCGACATCAAGGCAGCGACCGCCACCGCTCCCGCCGACATCGATACGCTGAAGACGCAGTTTGACGCGATCACTTCCAATTGCGGCACCTGCCACAAGACCTATCGGGTGAAAAAGAGCTGATAGCGGGCGATGCCCTGGCTGAGAAAACTCGTCGGCGCCCTGGTCATTCTGGGAGCAGTCGGCGCGGTCGCCGGGTGGCTGCTGTCGGCGCCGGTGAGGCTCGACGGTGAGACGCTGGCCAAGCTGGGGCCCGGCGACGCGGTCAAGGGCAAGCGCATCTTTTATGCCGGCGGTTGTACTTCCTGCCACGCAAAACCGGGCTCGCAAGGGGATGCCCGGCTTCAACTCGTGGGTGGTCTCGCACTCAAGACGCCGTTCGGAACCTTCGTACCGCCCAACATTTCGCAAGATCCCAAGGACGGCATCGGCGCCTGGTCGGTCGAGGACCTCGCCAACGCCATGCTGAAGGGCGTCTCGCCCTCGGGCGAGCATTTCTATCCGGCATTTCCGTATGCATCCTACACGCGCATGAACCCGGCCGACATTGCCGACCTCTACGCCTTCCTGAAGACGTTGCCTGCCGCCGCCGGCAAGGCGCCCGCGAATTCGCTCGGTTTCCCCTTCAACATTCGTCGCGGTATCGGCCTGTGGAAACTGCTCTACCTCCGTGACCAGCTGGTCGTTGCATTTCCCGACGGTACGGCTGGCCCGGTGATGGCCGGCCGTTACTTGGTCGAGGGGCCAGGCCACTGCGGCGAATGTCACACGCCGCGCGACTTTGCCGGCGGCACGAAAAAGAGCGAGTGGCTGGCCGGCGCCGTGGCTGCCGAAGGCAAGGGCGTCGTGCCCAACATCACATCGGGCGAGGGCGGCATTGGCGATTGGTCGGGAGCCGACATCGCCAACTATCTTGAAACCGGCTTCACGCCGGACTTCGATTCCGTTGGCGGCGCTATGGTCGACGTGCAGCGCAACATTGCCCAACTAACGCCGGAGGACCGCGCTGCGATCGCCGCCTATCTCAAGGCAATCCCGCCGCATCCAAACGGCTATCCGGCGCGCAAGAAGACGGCGAAGTGAACTGATGCATGTCGCTCAACGTGCACAGCGGTCTTGACCGACATGCACAAAAGCCAAGAACCAATGCGCGTCGTTTGACTCCGTACAAACGATACGCGTCAGTCTTCGTATGTCGGGTGACGGTCGCCCAGAAAATCAAATCCCGTCTCGAAGAAATGATTGTAGTTGCAGGTCAGTTCCTCGCCCGGCGCGATGTCGCGAAGCGCAAAGCTTTCCTCGGGCGAGGAGACGTCGCAATTCGGCTCGTCGGCGTGGTTCATGTAGCGCGCGTCGTCGGCTTCGAAGACGATATAGTTCGGGTCACGCCGGTCGGGATAGGAATAGCGGTCGAGATAACTCTTCACCGGTCCGTCCTCGCGCTCATAAGTCTCGACCTCAATGATCCGGTCGAATCTTGGGTCCAGCTTCCAGATCAGCGTGCCGCGGGGAATGTAATTCTTGGCAAAGACGCCGATGCCCTGGATGGGCGATTTGTCGAGATAGACGTTGACGAGCAGCATGGTGGACCTTTGCGCGATTGGGGGCTGTCGGGCTTGGAAAAAGCCGCGCACTGGGTAGCGCGTGGTCATCGCAATTGCGAGTGAAATGAGCAAGGCGGAACTCAAAAAGTCATGATCGCCAGGGTGCTCGGCGCTCGCCGTCAGCGCTGCTGCAGCGCGAGCCGAACGCCCAGAGCGCAGTAGATGCCGCCAACAACCTTGCCTTGCCACCTCAGCACCGTCGGATTCCGGCGCAGGAAGGTGCCGAGCCGGCCGGCGCTTACCGCAAAGACAACCGTGCTGAAAAGGCCAAGCACGACGAAGATGGTTCCCAATGTCGTCAACTGAAGCATCACCGATCCGTTTTCAGGCCGCACGAACTGAGGCAGGAAAGCAAGGAAGAAAAGTGCGGTCTTGGGGTTGAGCACTTCGGTCAGGACAGCCTGTCGAAACGCATTGCCGGCCGAAATCGCGAGCGCACCGGCAGCCGGGTTGCCCGGCGTTTTCTCGATGATCGCGCGAATGCCGAGATAAACCAGGTAGGCCGCGCCAATGTATTTTATGAGGCTGAACAGAGTCGCCGACGTGGCGATAATCGCTGAAATGCCGACCATTGCCATGATGGTGTGAAACACATCGCCGGCCGCGATCCCTGCGCCGGTCGCGATGCCAACCTTGGTTCCCGAACTCGTTGCCCGGGCGATCGTCAGCAGGGTGGCGGGGCCCGGAATGAAGACAAAGCCGAGTACGACCGCGATGTAAGCGATCAAGGTGGTGAGATCGATCATTTGTGGGTTTCTCCTGCAACATGGGCTTTGCCCATCACCTTCAGTGTAAAGGAATAGGTGTAGGCGATCTCCTCCAGCCGCGAAAACCGGCCGGAAGCACCGGCATGTCCGGAATCCATGTTGATCTTGAACAGCACCGGATTGTCGCCGCTCTTTCGATCGCGCAGTCGCGCCACCCATTTGGCCGGCTCCCAATAGGTGACGCGCGGATCGGTGAGACCGGCCAGCGCCAGAATCGGCGGATAGTCGAGCGCTGCGACATTGTCATAGGGCGAGTAGGCGGCGATGGTCCGATAATCGTCGGCGGATGCAATCGGATTGCCCCATTCCGGCCATTCCGGCGGCGTCAGCGGCAGGCTGGCGTCGAGCATTGTGGTCAGCACGTCGACGAACGGAACCTCGGCGACGATGCCGCCGAAACAGTCCGGCGCCATGTTGGCGACGGCGCCCACCAGCATGCCGCCGGCCGAACCGCCTTGCGCGACGATCCGCTCATGCGCCGTGTAGCGCTCGGCAACAAGGTGGCGCGCACAGGCTATAAAGTCCGTGAATGTATTCATCTTGTGCGCCCGCTTGCCGTCGTCGTACCAGCCATAGCCCTTGTCCTTGCCGCCACGGACGTGGGCGATGGCGAAGACGAAGCCGCGGTCGACCAGCGAGAACCAGTTGGTGTTGAAGGCGGCCGGCACGGTGATGCCATAGGAACCGTAGCCGTAAAGCAGGCACGGTGCGGATCCATCCAGCGGCGTGTCGCGATGATGCAAAAGCGAGATCGGCACCAGTTCGCCATCGCTGGCCGGCGCCATCAGCCGCCGCGTCACATAATGGTCCGCGTCATGGCCGGACGGTACTTCCTGGGTCTTCAGCAGGACCCGCTCGCGGGTGCGCATATTGTAATCGAACACCTGGGCCGGGGTCGTCATCGACGAGTACGAAAAGCGCATGATCTCGGTGTCGTACTCATAGGAACCCGACAGGCCGAGCGAGAAAGCCTCCTCGTCGAGGGATAGAAGATGCTCCTCGCCGCTGGTGCGGTCGCGCACGATGATGCGCGGCAGACCTTCCTTGCGTTCAAGCCGGACCATGTGGTCCTTGAAGCCGATCACCGACAGGATCAGCCGGCCGGGCTCGTGCGGCACCAGTTCCTGCCAGTTGGCGCGGACCGGATCGCTCGCCGGCGCCGTCATGATCTTGAAATCCTTGGCGCCGTCGGCATTGGTCAGGATGAAGAAGATGTCGCCGCCTTCTTCCAGATCGTACTGAAGGCCGATCTCGCGCGCCGAGACCAGTTTTGGTTCGGCAAACGGATCGCTGGCGCTTAAGAGGCGGTACTCCGACGTCTCGTGATCGTTGATGCCGATCATGATCCATTCGTTGCTGCGGGTGCCGTCGACATCCATGAAGAAGCCGGGGTCGGTTTCCTCATAGATCAGCCGGTCGCTCTGTGGGCTGTCGCCCAGCGCATGGAACAGCACCTTGGACGGACGGTGATTGGGATCGAGACGAGTGTAGAAGAAGCCGTCATTGCCGGCGCTCCAGACGCCAGAACCACCGGTGTCGGGGATCTGGTCAGCCAATTCCTTGCCATCGGCAAGGTCGCGCACGCGAAGCGTGTAGAATTCGGAGCCCTTGTCGTCGAATGCCCATAAGAGCTTGGCGTGGTCGGCCGAGTGATCGACGCCCCCAAGACGGAAATAGGCCTTGCCCGCGGCCTCCGCGTCGCCGTCGAGCAGGATATGCTCGGCGCCCCCGTCACGCGCCATGCGGAAATAGCGCGGCTGTTCGCCACCAAGCTTGAAGGACGAACCATAGGCATAGGGTCCGTCCTTCATCGGCACGGAAGAATCGTCTTCCTTGATGCGGCCCTTCATCTCCTTGAAAAGCTTCTTTTGCAGTTCGACCGTGTCGGCCATCAGGCTTGAACTGTAGGCGTTCTCTGCCTCAAGTTCGGCGCGGATCCCCGCATCGAGCAATGACGGATCCCGGAACATCTCCTGCCAATTGTCGGCTCGCAGCCAGGCATAGTCGTCGGTTCGCGTGATGCCGTGATGCGTGTCGATAACCGGCCGCTTCTCGGGCGTTGGCGGGCTGACGTTCGGAAATGCGGATGTCTTGGTCATTGCGTCTCGCATTGGAAGTATCTTGCTAGGGAAGTACCCTGACTCGACATCGTCAACCAGCCGGCGTGGAGACAGGAACAGAAGTTTGCTATCGCTGGTGCGAGGTCTGGCATGACCCTATGCAGAACGGCAAGTTCGTCACCGGGTTGGCCTGTGGCAAATACATCACCCGCATTGATTGACGCGGCAGCGGTTAGCTGATCCGGCCGGACTCAGCCGTGTCGCCCGATTTCTTGCGCGACGGCGGCAACCTCTGGTTTTGTGATCAAATCTGAACAACCAAGCTTGCGCCCTGCAATTAGCCAAGAAAAATCAAGCATTGAAACCTGCCTCGTGAGTTGCCGGGAATGTAACGGAAGGCTGACGTTGCGTCAGGCGTTGCTGGTTGGCGCGAGAAATATCGACAAATTATACGATACACGAAAGATTGAAGCTGATCGGGGGACAATTGATCAACATCGTTCAATATAGCGGGAAGGGCGAATTGACTTACTTGGTTCGCAGGCTCATTGATGTGCCCGCGACACGAATCGCAGAAGCTCTGTCTGCGTCAAATTCGTGCGATGCCCTGGCTGTTAAAAGGGCGCCGATCGAAGTAACTCTTGTTGGGGCCTGAAGACCATGGATATTGTCGAAACACCTTCCAGAAACAGCGATGCGCTGATCGAGTTGACCGCCGATGTGGTGGCCGCCTATGTCAGCAACAATCCGGTGCCGGTCGGCGAATTGCCGAACCTGATATCCGATGTCCATACCGCCCTCGGGCGTGTGGGCGGAACCGGCGAACAGCCGCCTGCCGACAAGCAAAAGCCGGCGGTCAACCCGAAGCGCTCGGTTCACGACGACTACATCGTCTGCCTTGAAGACGGCAAGAAGTTCAAGTCGCTGAAGCGCCATCTGATGACCCACTATGACCTGACGCCAGATCAGTATCGCGAAAAGTGGAATCTCGATCCGACCTATCCGATGGTTGCACCCAACTATGCCGCTGCCCGGTCCCAGCTCGCCAAGAAAATGGGTCTCGGCCGCAAGCGCAAGGCGCGGTAATCGCTGCCAGCAGATGTATCGACCCAAACGGCGCCTTCGGGCGCCGTTTGGCTTTGCTGGGCGGTAGCGCCGATCGAGGAGAGCAATTCCAGGGAGAGTGTGAAACGCGTTCAGGCGGTCTGCTTGAGCGCCGCCTCGGCGTCGCGCTTGATGCGCTTGACCATCGAACGAAGGCCATTGGCGCGCTGCGGCGACAGATGCTCGTCGAGGCCGAGTTCTTTCAATGTCGCTTCCGCATCGGTCTTCTGGATCTCGCTGGCGGTCCTGCCGGAAAACAGCGCCAGCATGATGGCGACCAGGCCACGCACGATATGAGCGTCCGAATCGCCGGTGAAGGTGACGACCGGATCGGCTCCAGGCCCCTGTTCGGTGGTCAGCCAGACCTGGCTGACGCAGCCCGGCACCTTGTTGGCGGGGTTGCGCTGCTCGTCCGGAAACGGCGGTAGGGCCTCGCCAAGTTCGATGACGTAGCGATAGCGGTCTTCCCATTCCTCAAGGAAGGAAAAATCGTCGCGGATAATCTGGATCGTGGTGGTCATAATGCCGGATATAGTTACGCGGCGGCGCCGCGTCACGGAAAAAACAAGGACACCGCGGGCATCGAGAGGTCGGACGGCCCGCGGTGCGCCGTCGAAACGGCTCAATTCCGTGTCGGCAGGTTGACTGTCTCGGGCAAGACGACGTCCTCCTGCACGCTGCCGGTCAAAGTCGATGTGTCAGGGCCGGCGGCGGACTTGTCGTCCAGCATCGCTGCCGCGATCTTGGCGGTCTCCTTGGCGCGGGCGGTGATGGTGTGCATCGCCGACTTGCCGGTCTCGCAGACATCGGGCTTGCGTTCGCAAATGCCGGCGATGTCGCCAACAGCTTCGCGTGCGGCAAACAGGGCCTGGATCGGCCCGACGCTTTCACGGCCCGATTCATCGGGTCCAACAGTCAGCGGCAGCGCCAGCAGCACCAGCGAAAACCAGAAAGCCATTCTTATCAGGAAGACCATGCCCTTGCCCTCTCGTCGTGACCGGATCATGCATCCATATGGCATGACCTCTTTTGTGGGCAGGATGTTGGCACACAGGCGCAAAGGACGGCTTGCAGGCAAAGTGAGAATTTTCCTCAAATTTTAGGCAAATTCGAAACGCGCCATTGTGAAATCGATTTGTCTCAAATCCGAATGATTTTTCTTAACGCGGGATAACCATCTATCTGTCTGCTTTTTTTGCTTTTTTGCCAAAACCCGAGAGTCCGGACGCCGCGTGCACTCATCCGACGGGGACCGTCGCCGAATAACCCTCCGTTTACTATGGCTGCATTTGCGCGGGCTTTCGGCTGCCGGCATCCCGATATTTGCCGCAGGCCGGGGGCCTGGTCGGCTCTGCCTTATCCATTCCTTAAACGCTGGATGCGAGTTTCGGAGCCAACCAGAACGATCTGCAAAGCAGAGTTGTCCACGACGATTACGGGTGCGTTGAGTTGAGTTCAATCAAGGCCAGATACGTCGAATTGCCTGGCGCGATTGCCGCCGGTTGCGAACGTATGGTCCATCCGTCCATTCTTGGGCAGAGCGACCGCGAGCGCCAGCGCCGCTTCATCGGCGTCATGCTCGCCGCTCCTTTCTTTGCTGCTGGCGCCGCGGTCACGCTGGTCACTTCAGGCATGGGCGTCGCCGTCACCATGGCCGCCATCTTCGCGGCCTTTGGCCTGTGCTGGTTCATCGCCTTGCTGGTGGCGGCAACCGGCAAGATGGCGATAGCAAGTCAGGTTGCCCTGGCAGCGGCGGGCGTTTCTCTCGGCAGTCTGATTGCCGCCGCGGGCGGGCTGAGTTCGCCTGTCGCCATGCTTGTCGTGGCGCTGCCATTCGAAGCCTGGTGGATCGGCGCCTCGCGGCGTGCGGCACTTTGGGGAGCCGTGTCGACCGCTGCCGCCATCCTGGTTCAGCCTCTGGCTGCAACCGTGTTACCGTTCGCGGGAGCGCAGATTGCTGCATGGCACTGGCTGGTGCCGTTGGCCTGGGCGCTCACGCTGATCCCGCGTGCGTCGGTGCTTCGCGACACGACCGATGCATCCGATCTCGTGAAGACTGCCGATAGGCTAGAAGACATTATCGATGCGGTGGTCTTGCGGGTCGCCCGTCATGGCGAGGTTATCGAGGCTTCGCCAAAGGCGCGCACGCTTTTGAAACTGCCGGCCGAACTGCTGTCGGGACACGGCTTCTTCGATCGCATTCACCTGTCGGATCGCGTCTCCTATCTCAGCGCCCTGGCCGACATGCGCGATGGCGCGCTGTCGCGCCGGCTCGAATTGCGCATCAGACTGCCTCAAAACGGCAACGGCCAAAATGACAACCGCTTGGCGGCCGACAATTACCGGCCGTTTTCGCTCGATCTGGTGCGGGGTGAGGAACAGGGCGACGTCTTCACGCTTGTCCTGCGCGAGAATGACGAGATAGCCCGGCTGCGCGAGGAACTCGCGGCGGCCAATGAGGCGGCCGCGTCCGCCGAGGTGGCGAAGGGGCGCTTCCTGGCGGTGGTGAGCCATGAATTGCGCACGCCCTTGAATGCCATCATCGGCTTCTCGGACATGCTGTTGCATGAGATGTTCGGCGCATTCAAGGATCCGCGGCAGAAGGAATATGTCGGTTTGGTGAGGGATTCGGGCCAGCATCTGCTTGCCGTCGTGACCTCGATACTCGACGTGTCCAAGATAGAATCGGGCGTCTATGCGACCGAACCGGAGCCGTTCCGGTTCGCGGAAGCGGTCGACATGTGCCAGTCCATGATGCAGGTGCAGGCGCGGGCCAAGAACATCGATCTGCAGGCGCAGATCGCGCCGGACGCTGGCGACATCAATGCCGATCGGCGTGCCGTGCAGCAGATGCTCATCAACCTGGTCTCCAATGCGATCAAGTTCACCCCCGATGGAGGCGATGTTGTCGTCGGCGCCAAGCGGATCGGTTCGCGTCTGCATTTTTGGGTCAGGGACACCGGCATCGGTATCGCCGAGGAGGATTTTGCCAATCTCGGCAAGCCTTTCATGCAGATCCAGAACGACTATACCCGCCGTTTCGAAGGGACAGGTCTTGGCCTTTCGCTGGTCAAGGGCCTGGTGGCCTTGCACGATGGCACGATGTCCATCGAAAGCATGCCGGGCGAGGGCACCACGGTGACCATCAGCCTGCCGGTGAACGGACCGAAGGGACGTCAGGCGGAGAAGGCCGGCGTGCTGACCATGCCTGTGGCTATGGCGAAAGGGGACAGAAATGGCTCGCTCCGCAAGACAGCCTAAGAAGGCGGTCAAGCGCCGCAGCAATGCCTTTCAGGATGGTGCCGTCGCCGTCGGCGGCATGATTTCGCGCAATCCCGTCCTGGTGGGTGGCTCGACGGCATTCCTGGTGACGCTGTTCTACGTTTCCGCGAATGCCTTGTGGTATCAGCCTTTCCCGCATGCCGGCGCGTTCTTTGCGACCCGCAGCATCGCGGGCTTTCCGCGCGCAACGTCGGACGAACCGGAGACGACATTCAACATCGTGCGGCCATCCGGCGCGCCGGCACCGATCAAGGGCGATCCGGTGGTCGAGCAGGTGCAAGGCATTCTCAAGGATCTCGATTTCTATTCCGGAACGGTCGACGGCATTTCCGGGCCCAACACGCGTAAGGCCATCCAGGCTTATCAGCAGAAGGTCGGGCTCAACACGTCCGGCGAGATCGACGCACTGCTGCTGGATCAATTGGGCGCGACGCCGAAAACCGCCTCCGTCGTACCCAGACCGCAGCCGCGCCCGGATACGCCGGTCGCCGTTCCGGTGTCTTTACAGACGAATTCCGGGCAGACGAATGCCGAGCAGACGAATGCCGGCCAAACGAATGCCGCGCAGGCGCCCGATGCCCGCATCGTCAAGATCCAGGCCGGGCTCAAGGCGTTCGGCAACGACGATATGCAGTTGGACGGCGTCGTCGGCGCGCGCACCAAATCTGCGATCAAGGAATTCCAGTCGTTGTTCGGGCTGCCGCAGACAGGCGAGCCCGATGAGATCGTCTACGTCAAGATGCGCGAGATCGGCCTCACCAACTGACGGCTGAAACGACGGCTCGCCGAGCGGCTGAAATATCGATAGAGCCCCTTGTTACCATGCATGTCGTTGTCCCAAAACCGCGGCACATTTAGGCGACATGCATTAGCGGAGTTCTCTCATGCGCGTCACATCGGATCTATGGGTCTCGGCCCTGTTGCGCCGGGTTTTCAGTGCTGGCGGATTTGCGGCCGTGGTCAAGCGCGGTGCGACCGAGGCCGGCGCTGTGTTCGTCGTGACGCGGGGCAGGCTGGGCGAGGTTGCCCTGTTCGGCCCGGCGCCGCAGACGAGCTACGATTCGGCCAAGCCCGACGAGCGGTTTTTCACTCTGCTCGGGGCCGGCGACGATGCCGCCTTGCTCGATGCCAGGCTGGAAAGGGAGAAAAAATTCGATCCCGACATCTGGGTGGTCGAGATCGAGGCCGGCACAGTGCCGGTCGAGGAGCTCATTTCCGTGAAGACGCCCTGAAGCCGGAGGAAGCCGCCGCATCCTCAGTGTTCGATGCCGTGTGGGTGTCGCTGTTTGCGGGTGCTGCGCCGCGACCCACCTTTGAAAGAGTTTCCGATTTCCAGAGCCGCACCTTGTCGGCGGCCGCCTCGCGGTGCAGGAGCCGGTAGCGGTCGAGAAAGGTGCGGATAGCCTGCGGGTGCGGGAACTGGCTGGGATAGACCGCGACCGTGATCAGGAATGCCCTATCCTCGCTGAGGTCGAGCGAGCGCAGTGCGGCAAGCAGCGACGCGTAGTTCTGGCTGGCGGTGAGCGCGCGCGCGATCGAGAAATCGGTGTCGAGCGCATCGGCGAGTGCGGTCTGGAAGAACGCGGCGTTTCCCGTCAGCGCCGTCTCGCGCAATTTCACATAGGTATCGGCGCCTGTGAGAGAATCGGCGCTCATTGCCGTCGCCTCGTCGCCGGTGCGCATCATGGAACGCAGCCTGCGCCGCGCGCTTTCGGAGGCAATGCCGGCCACCTGTCCTCTTCCGGGCTGTTCGGGGGCAGGCTCGGTGCTGGCAGGCGCGATCTTGTCTGCCGCGATGGCGTCCGCTTCCGGCTCCCGCCTTCGCACCAGAGTTGGCCTCTCGAGCGCCCGGATCAGATCGGCAATGGTCGGGTTCAGGTCCTTGCGGCGCGCGATGGCACGTGCATGCGGCAGTCCGTGCCGCCCGATCAGCGCGATGAGATCGATGTTGCTAACGGCGCGTGAACGGATGAGCAAGGGAGCGGCAATGTCGACCGGCTCCTCGCAGAGGCGGCGCACCAAAGCGGGCGGGGCATATTCGCATTCGGAGAGGGCAGCCGCCACGTAACGGCGAGATTCGACGGATACATCGTTGAACAGCGGCAGCGTCAGGTCTTCGAGCTGGCCGATCTCACGGCGTGAAGGGCGGGTGAGCGAGCAGAATGCCGACACCGCGGCGCGGAACAGCCTTTCGGCCTTTCCCGAATCTTTTCGTACCGCGATTTGCCTGAAGTCCGAAGATGACACGAAGGATACGCCCGATGACAGACACAATCTCGGCCACGCTCGACCGGGACGGTGCCGGTTTCGCGAGTGCCCCGGCCAGAACGTCCTGACCTCTAGACAAAGATCAAGTTAGCGACGATCCGTTAGCGCTCCGTTAACCCTCTGCCGGCCTTAATGATATTTGGAGGCGTTGCGTTGTGCTCCGGGGAAACCGAGAGGAATGCGCGAACCATGGGCATGGTACTGTCTTTCGTGCCGCGTACGGCACCAAACAATCGAGCAAAGCAAGCCGCCGAAATGCCGGCGGCGGTGATCATCTTTCCCGGCATCCGCTACGAGCGGTCTCATGCCGGCGAGGTGCGGCCGGTCGACCCCGACAAGCCGGGATCGCCAGGGAGCAAGCCGGTTCCGCACCACTAGAGCAGTTCGCCGTTTCACGGAAACGGCGAGCCGCTCTAACCCTTTGTTTTGACGCAATTCCGGACGGAAAACCGTTTCACACTTTTCCTGGAATTGCTCTAGAAGTCCTGCAACTCGCAGGAACTCTGCTCGAAGAAGCGTGACACGCTCGGCTTCCAGCTGTCATCGGGCACGAAGGCACGGATGACGAAGATGCCTTCCTCGATCGGCGCTTCGACAAAGATCGCTCCCTGAAGCTCCTCGGGAAGCTCTTTGCGCACATCGATCATCTGCGCCGGCGTCAGCACGACGGCATCCAGCACGCCGCCGGTCGCGGTGTGGTCGTTGAAGGAATAGATGTTGTGGCCGCTGCGGTCATAGACCGACACCGACCAGAACGGAACATGTCCAGGCGCCTTGATCCGGACCATGCCTTCGCCCAGGTCGAACCGGCATGCCGTTGCGTAAAACAGCGGATCGACGGATTTCACCACGGGTGCGCCACCAGCTTCGGCATCGAGCCGCGTCATCTTGTAGAGATCCGACGCCATGGACAGACGCGACCAGGCATCGCGTTCGGAAAATTCAGGCACCAGAAACAGCACGACGATGTGCACGATGCCGGCGCCGAGCAGGCCGAGCAGGACCGCATGAAAAACCCTACGCATCGCCGCATACAAACTACGCATCGCAGCCGACCTTTACGATCCGCGGCAGCGAAACGTCCGAGAGGCCGGTGCTGCTGGCGATCGGCGTGTCGTAGAAGGTCAGCACGAAATACATCCTGCCGAAACCGTCGGTCAGCAGCCAGTTGCCCGGCATCGGGCGATGGCCGGCGGAAATGATGACCGAATTGTCGGGCTGCCGCACAACCCCGTAGGATTGCAGCGCCGCAAGTCGGGGTCTGCTGGTTTCGACCACGCCGAGCGACTGGTCGGCGGCATAGAGCGTCCAGAACCGTGCCGTCGGAAAACCACCCTCGATCGTGTAGGTGCATTCGCGCTTGAGCTCGGCGCCGCCCGCGTCGCGCTCGGCCACGAAGGACAAGCCTTCGGCGCGGCCGAGCGCAAGCACGCCCTCGCGCGCCACGCGGGCCTTGGAATAAGGATCGGCGGACGGCGTGCCGATGTCGGGAAAGGCCCTCCATTGGCCGATCCGGATGGCGCCGACACCATCCTGGACCTTGAGCGCATACCAGACGCTGCCGCCGCCGCCGACGATGGCTATGGCAAGCGAAAGCAGCGTCAGGAAGGCATTCTTGAGCATGAGGGGCCGGGGATAAGAAGAGTTGCCGCTCGGAGATATCGCGGCGTGGGGGCTTGTGGCAAGCGGCGGGCGTGGGATTACAGGGCAACGAACCAGGGGTGACGGGTTCCTTCGCAGCCTTCGCCGGCGCATTGGCCGACGGAGCATCAAACGAAAAACCCGCCTGCGCGGCGGGTCACTGGCGCAAATCAGCACCATAGATAAATATATACCGTAGCTGAGGTCACGAAGTCAAGAAAAAATTCCTATCGTGAAAAGCTGCCGGCACAAAAGCTGCCGACACCGCCGAACTGGCTGTCGTCAGGTCTCTAACCTGAGTTCGGAGCCCTACGTGGGATTGCCGACAAGCGTTGTGGTTAGGCGCTGCTTTCGCTTCTCCCACCGGGGCAGAGGGAAGAGGCGCGCCAATCACAGTGCCGACAGCGTCTCCGGCGGTTGGGGCGCATTGAGGACAGGCGCCGACTGGAACAGCCTGGACATATCTCGCAACGTCTGCGTGGTCCGGCTGGACAGCACCGCCGGCCGTTCGGCCGCGGCGTCGGCCGCCGCCTGCGCGTCGCTCTTCTTCTGCGCTTCCTCCGCCTTGGCAGCGACCTCCTCATCGACAAAGGGTTTGTCGATGCCGGGAATCGGCTTGAGGTCGATGTTCTGGTGCGCGTAGACCATCAGTCGCTGCCACACCATCGCCGGCAGCGAGCCGCCCGTCATGTTTTTCGTCGGCGTGAAGTCGTCGTTGCCCATCCACACCGCTGCCGTGTAGTTGCCGGTGAAGCCGACAAACCAGGCATCGCGGTAGGATTGCGTCGTGCCGGTCTTGCCGGCGACGACGATGTTCGGGAGTTGGGCCCGCCGTGCCGTGCCCATCACCGGTACCGCCGCCAGCATGGTGTTCATCGATTTCAGCGCTTGCTCGGACAGAACCCGATGTGGCGGCGGCGCATCCTTGGCGAAATCATAGACCACGTCGCCGGTGCGGGTCACCAACTGGGTGATGCCGTGCCGCGAGCCTACGAAGCCGTTGTCGGCGAACACGCTGTAGCCCGTCGCCTGGTCCATCACCGTCATGCCGGAAGTGCCGAGCACCATCGTCTTGTGCGATTCGAGCGGCGATTCCACACCCATCGCCTCGGCCATGGCCTTGATCGGGCCGATGCCGAGATAGTCCTTGGCCAGGCGCACCGGCACGGTGTTGATCGACTTCGCCATTGCCACGATCAGCGTGACATTGCCCGCCGAGCCGCCGCTGTAATTGTGCGGCGACCAGCTGCCCCAACTGATCGGGCCGCCGGAAATGATGGAATTGGGCGTGAAACCGTGTTCCATCGCTGTTGCATAGACATAGGGCTTGAACGATGAGCCGGTCTGGCGAAGCGCCTTGGTGGCGCGGTTGAACTGGCTGGCGCCATAGTCGCGGCCGCCGACGATGGCTCTCACGGCGCCGTTGGTTTCGATGACGACCACCGCGCCCTCGGTGACGTTATATTCCTTGCCGAACTGGCGCAGGTGGAATTCCACAGATTCTTCCGCCGCCTTCTGGATGTTAGCGTCGAAGGTGGTGTGGGCAACGAGCGAATGCTGTCCCGGTTTTGCGATCTTCTTGACCTCGTCGAACGCCCAATCGAGGTAATAGTCAGGGCTCTTCTGTTCGCCACGATCGACGACGTCGGCCGGGTGCAGTCTTGCCTGCAAAACCTGGCCCTCGGTCATGAAACCGGAATCGACAAGGTTGGACAGCACCACATTGGCGCGCGCACGCGCCGCCGGCAGGTTGATGTGCGGCGCATATTTGGTCGGTGCCTTGAACAGACCGGCCAGCATCGCCGCCTCGGCGAGGTTCAGGTCCTTGACGCCTTTGCCGAAATAGAAGTCCGCGGCCGCCTCGATGCCGAACGTGCCGCCACCCATATAAGCGCGGTCGAGATAGAGTTGCAGGATTTCCTTCTTCGACAGATTGGCCTCGAGCCACAGCGACAGGAAAGCTTCCTTGATCTTGCGCTCCAATGTGCGCTCATTGGTGAGGAACAGGTTCTTGGCGAGCTGCTGGGTGATGCTTGAGCCGCCCTGGACGACGGAATTTGCCCGCACATTCTCGAAGATCGCGCGCGAAAGGCCCAGCACATCGATGCCGTAGTGATCGAAGAAGCGGCGGTCCTCCGTGGCGAGAACCGCCTTGATCACATGATCGGGCATCTCGTCGACCGGTACTGAATCGCGCTGGATGATGCCGCGCTGGCCGATCTCGTTGCCGTAGCGGTCAAGGAAGGTGACCGCGAAGTCGCCCTGGGCGCGCCAGTCGCCGGCTGTGTCCTGGAAAGCTGGAATGGCCAGCGCCAGCATCACCACAATGCCGCCGGCGCCGAGCGTGAAACCTTCGCTCAACAGTTCGATGATGCCGCGGCGCCAGCCGCTGAAGCGGAAGCGCCGCGAAAAGATCGTCGCGGATTCCCAGAATTGGCGCGCCTTGAAACCGATCTCGTAGAGCGAGGAATCGATCCACGCGTCGAGCGCCAGCAGCCGGGTGGCGATCGGACCTCTTCTCTTGCGTGGTTCAGGACTGGCCATTCGGAAATCCGGCTCGCGATTGCACGACCTGAGGACTGCAAACCGGCAATTTCAGGGCGATGTGGCGTCCCGACTATTCATCCATTTTCCGACACCCACAAGGGCGGTGAGGACACAGCTGCAAGGTTTGTTGGTGCAAGGGCAGGGGCAGGCATGAATGGCGACCGCCGCCGCCTCGAAACCGGGCGCCTCGAGCTCGCCGGCCCCGAGGTTAGCGCAATCAGCCTGCCAGAGCAGTGCCTTGAACGATCATCGCCGCGAGGCTGCCGCGATAGCCGCCTGGAGCAGAACCCGCGCGCCGGTAATCGCGTAGGCGGGCTCCACATATTCTGCCTCGTTGTGGCTCAGCCCGTCACGGCACGGCACAAAAATCATCGCGGCAGGCGCCACCCGGGCGAGGAACAGCGCATCATGGAATGCCCCCGATATCATCTGCTTGTGCGGCAGCCGCAGGGAATTGACGGCCTCCTCGACGGTTTTGACCATATCGGGAGAGAATGCCGCCCCGGGCATGTCGAACGACCGCCTGATCATTGCCGTGCAATGCTGAGCCTCTGCCTCCGCCGCGCAGACCTGGCGCAGTTCGGCTTCGATGGCATCGAGCCGCTCTACCTGCGGGTGTCTGATGTCGACGGCGAAGACCACCGACTGCGGTATGGCATTGATCGATCCCGGCTTGGCGGTGACCCGTCCTACTGTCAGCCTTGCGCTGCTGTCGAACGGCATGACCGTCGTCTGCAGCCTGTGCATCGCGGCAACGGCCGCGACCATCGGATCCCTGCGGTAGGCAAGGTCGGTTGTACCGGCGTGACCGGCAGCGCCCTCAATGGAGACTTCCAGCCACCGCGTGCCTTGCACGGCGGTGACGATACCGATCGGCAGCCCTTCCTTTTCCAGCGATGGTCCCTGTTCGATATGGAGCTCGATAAAGCCGGAGACCGGCATGCCGAGGGGGCGAAGGGTTGCCTCTGGCAAGGCGGAGATGGTTGCCGCGAGTTCCTCCGCGAGGGACGCACCGTCGCTGCCGACTATGGATTGCCATGCTGAAATATCGGCCCCGGTGAAGGCCATGGAGCCCATGACGCCGGGCGCGAACCGGCTACCTTCTTCATTGGCCCAGGCGACGACCTCGATCGGCATTCGAGTTTCGGCCTTCGCGTCCTCCACTGCTTCGAGCGTCTCGAAGGCGGAAAGCGTGCCGAGCGCTCCATCGAAGCGCCCGCCGGTCGGCTGGCTGTCGAGGTGGCTGCCGATCAGCAGCGGCGGCAGCGTGGCATCCGTACCCTCGCGGCGGATGAAGAGGTTCGCCATGGCGTCCTGAAAAACCGCGAAACCACGCTCGAGCGCCAATTCCGCCAGCAGGCGCCTGGCGCTGCGATCCTCAATGCTGAACGCCTGACGGTTTACGCCGCCGGCTCGCGTCGCGCCGATCCGGGCGAAGGCATCGAGGCGGCCCAGCAGCCGCTCGCCGTCGATCTCCGGCACCAAAGTCACCGCTTGAGGCCTCGGATAAAGCCGTTCACCCGTTGAGGGTCGACCTGGTTCCACCATACGCCATCGTGCTTAAGCGAACTGGCGACAATGACGCCGTCGACGATGTCGAGGATGTCGTTGGCGTTGTCGGTCGTCACCCCGCTGCCGACAAGCGTCGGCCGTCCGGCGGCGTCCTTGATCATCCTGATGTAGCCGAGATCAGCGGCGTGGCCGGTGCGCTGGCCAGTGGCGATCACCGCGTCGGCATCGAAGAACACCAGATCCTTGACCTGTTCCTCGACCGGCCGGTCGCCGACGATGGCGTGGGCGCCATGCTTGACATGGGCATCGGCGAAGATGCGGATGCCGTTGGCCCTAAGCCTGGCGCGGAAGCGCATGGCGCGCGCGGCCTCACCTTCGATAAAGCCTTCATTGGCGACATAGGCGTTGGCCCACTGATTGACGCGGACGAAGGAAGCGCCGGAGGCACTGGCGATCGACAGCGCGGGAATGGAAGCATTGGCAAGCACGTTGATACCGATCGGCCGGCCGAGTTCCCTGCGGATCCGGTCTGAGACGACGGACATATAGGCGGAAGTTTCCGGCCCGATATCATCAGGCTTGGCAAACGGAACGTCGCCGTGGTTCTCGACGATCACGCCATCGCAACCGCCATGCAAATAGGCTTTGGCGTCGTCGAGGCCACGTTGATAGATGGCCTCGACCGCTTCGCCATTGTAACGCGGCGCACCTGGCAGAGGTGCCAGATGAACAACGCCGATCACTACCTTGGTTCTGCCGAAGATCGACTGCAGCGCATCATTCGTGACCTGGCCGACCGGTTTGGAGGATTTTGTCATGCGGTTTCCGCTTCCGTCGTTTCCATGAGCAGTTTCATCTCCCGCCTGTCGGGGCAGGAGCCGAGCGTGCCGGCGCGTCCGACCGAGATCGCTGCGGCGCGGACCGCGATCCGCGCTGCCACGGCGAGGTCCATGCCGGCTGCAAGACAGCCGGCGAGGCAACCGCAGAAGACATCGCCTGCGCCGCTGGTGTCTACCACAGCCACCCTTGGCGCCACGAACCGGTCGATCCGTCCTTCGCCATCGGCGACCAGGCAGCCGAGCGCGCCAAGCGTCACGATAGCGGTTCCTGCGCCTAGGCGGATTAGTTCGCGGGCTGCCGCGTCGGGATTGCTCATTCCGGTCAGTTGCGCCGCTTCGCCGGCATTGGCAATGGCGACCCTGACGTCGCTCAAACCCGGTGTATTGCCGGCCGCAAGCGGGCTTGGATTGAAGATCGTCATTGCCTCCGCACCCCGCGCCACCTTTAGGCAAGCGGTCGTTATGTCCGGATCCAGGTTACCCTGCACCACGACGATGCCGCCGCGTTCGACCGATCGGATAAAATCGCCGTCAGCCAGGGGATCGAAGGCCGCGGCGCAACTGGCGCCGGTGACGATGAGGTTCTCGCCCCGCGCATCGACCATGACGGTCGACCGGTCGCTGGGCAGCTGCAGCGTCGTCAGATGGCTGGCATCGAGATCGCGGCTCAACTGCTCTGTGATCCAGGCTCCGGCGGCATCGTTGCCGATCGCCGCACGGAAGCGGACATCGGCTCCGGTGCGTGCCGCGGCCACCGCCTGGTTCGCACCCTTGCCGCCAAGTCCGTCGGCATGTTCCGACGCGTTCAGCGTCTCGCCTGGCGCCGGAAAACGGTCCAGGCGAAACGTCGTATCGACGCAAACATTGCCTAAGACATGGACGCGCATGGCTAGTCCCTGGTCGTCGCCCAGCCCAGCATCTGTTCGAACAGTGTCCTGTAGCCATTCCAGGCGATGAAGCCGGGCGGCAGCCAGTGCGGGCCGACATCCGAGGTCCAGGCGACGGTGCGGCCCTGGCCATATTTGCCGGTCACCAGAAGTGGCAGCGAACGGTAGTCGGAGGAAACGGTGGCGAGAACTTCCGCACCGTCCTTGACCGCGACTTCGTTGAAGCCGAGCAGGATCGGCCAATCCTTGCCGAGACCCTTAAGGATCGGATGGCTCTGCGGGCCGACAACGACCGGCGCATAGCCTTCCGGAACCTCGACGCGGTCGTCCACCGGCAGGCAGGTGACCGGCAGAACGTCCTCGACAGGCGTCTTGTGATAGCGCGCGCCCCCATTGATGCCCTGGAAGCTGTAATAGCCGCCGAACATCAACAGGCCGCCGCCATTGCCGACATAGTCGCGCAACAGGCGCAGCCGGTTCGGAGTTGGTTTGGAGTGGACCCAGGTGTCCGGGTGGAGCAACAGCGTGTTGGCACCAAGATCGGAAAGCACGACCGCGTCGTAGGCCGAAAGCGTTTCCAAGGTCTGCGGAAAGTTCCGCTGTGCCTCATGCGCCGGCATGAAGGTGACGTCGAACGGACCGTCCTTCAGCGCGGCCAGCAGTTCGTCGGCACCGGTGTGATAGGTCACGGTCGGAAACTGGTCGAAGCCTTTGATGTGGGTCGCGGTCGAGACCCAGGACTCGCCTGCGAGAAGAACCTTCTTCCTGGACATGTAGACTCCTGCCTTGTTTGGAGCCGCGGCTCAGAGGCCCTCGGCGAACACAGTCTTTGGATTGTCGATGAGCATCGTATCGATTGCCGATTGTTCGAGACCATGGCGCTTCAGTCTCGGCACGAAATGCTTGAGGATGAAGCCGTAGCCGAAACCGCCGAAGCGGGTCAGCATGATCTTGAGAAAAACGTCCTGCGACAGCAGAATCCGGTCGAGCAGCCCCATGTCGATCAGCGAGCGGATCGCCCGTGCATTCTGCTCGTCGGACGGCGACTGCGCATCCTGGTCGGCATAATAGAAATCCATGCCGATCATGTCGTATTCCAGGAAGGCGCCGCGCGCGGCGAGGCTTTGCTGGTAGGCAAGATCGTTGTGGCTCGGGTTCATGTGGCAAAGCACCGTATGCCGGAGATCGGCGCCTTCCGCCTCGACCACGTCGAGCACGTCGTGCGCCAGCCGCTCCCAGCCGGGCAGATGAATGGTCAGTGGTACGCCGGTGATCTTGGCCGCGCGGGCCGAAGCGCGCAGCGACTTGCGTTCCTCGTCGGTGAAATCCTTGCTGACGCCGACCTCGCCGATGATGCCGGCCATGATTTCGGGTTGCGTCGACCCGCCGCCGACGTCGTTGACGAGGAATTCGGTGACGTCGTCGACGTCCATCGCTTTCAGCCACTCGGGGTGGGTGTGCTGCAGGTAAAAACCTGTCCCCATGACGATCCGCAACCCCGACGCGCGGGCGATGCGTGCCAGCTTCACCGGATCGCGGCCAATGCCGATGTTGGTCGCATCGACCAACGTGTGGCCGCCGAGCGCCCGGTATTTCGCCAGCTCCGAAAGCGCCAGATCGCTATCGTCGAGCGAGACGTTGTCGCGGTTCATGTAAGGGTTCATCCGCAACTCGCCGATGATGTCCATGCTGACCGGCTGCTCGGCGATCTTCTTCTCGTCGGGATGGCAGGGGCATTTCCACGATTTCGCGCCATCGATCAGGATATGCTCGTGCATCAGCGTCACGCCCATGTCGGCGATCGCGACGGGGCCGGTAACGGTCATCACGGTGCCGGAGCGGATACCGATGGGCGCCCGTTCCCTTGGTTTGTCGTCGAACAGATGATCCATGTCAGCGGCTCCGCGTTGCGCCCTTGAACAGCCGGAAATTCAGCCAGATGGCAACGAGGATGATTGTGCCGGTGACGATCGGCGTCAGGAAGGGCGACATGTGCGCCAGGATCAGGCCGTTGCCGATAACGGCTACGGTCAACGCGCCGAGCACGGTGCCGATGATCGTGCCGCGCCCGCCGAACAGGCTGGTGCCGCCAAGCACCACGGCGGCGATGACATCGAGCTCGAAACCCTGGCCGGAATTCGACGAGCCGGAACCGAGCCGGGCGGCAAGAACAATGCCGGCCACCGCCGCCGCCATGCCTGACAGGACATAGACGAACAGGGTCATGAAGCGCGTATCGACACCGGCGCGGCGCACGGCTTCGGCATTGGCCCCGATGCCGGTGACATAGCGCCCGAATGGCGTCTGGTTGAATGCGAGATAGGCGACGATCAGGACGACAAGGGCGAGCAGTGCCGGTACCGGCACGCCGAGAAACCAGGCCCTGCCGATGTTGACGAAGAAACTGGTCGGCTCAACCGGGATGGAATAGCCGCCGGTGATCAGCAACGCCACGCCGCGGATGATCGAGAGTCCGGCAAGTGTGACGATAAAGGCCGGTATCCGCTCATAGGCGATGAAGAAGCCCTGCAAAACCCCGATCGCCGCGCCGAGTGCCAGCATGGCGACGACGACGAGCGGCCACGGCAGGCCGAACTGCAGCAAGACAGCCGACAACGTCGCCGTCAGCGCCAGCACGGACCCGACCGAAAGGTCGATGCCGCCGGTGGTGATGACGAAGGTCATGGCTGCCGCAACGATCAGCAGCGGCGCCGACTGGCGCACGATGTTGAGCAGATTGGGCGCCGTCAGGAAGGAGCCGGTGGCCAGCGAGAAGACCACGCAGACGACGAGGAAGAACAGCGCTATCGAGACGACGCTGCCATTGGCTATCGCCATGTCCTTCCAGGTGGTGTTGTGGACGCGTTTGGGCGGCGAGGCGCTGATATCCCCAGGTGATGACGTGACATTCATGGCTGCGCTGCCTCATCACGGCTGGCGCGGGCCGAACGCGCCGTGAATTTGCGGCCGACGATGAGGTTGACGACCTCTTCGATGCTGGTGTCGCCGATCTTGCGCTCGGCGACATTGCAACCCTCATACATGACCTGGATGCGATCGCAGACCAGGAACAGATCCTGCAGCCGGTGGGTGATGAGGATGACACTGACGCCGCGGGCACTGACGGCGCGGATGAGCTCCAGAACCGCTTCGACTTCCGCCACCGCAAGGGCTGCCGTCGGTTCGTCCATGATCAGCACCGATGGATCGAAGGAGGCGGCGCGGCCGATGGCAATCGACTGGCGCTGCCCACCGGACAGGTTTTCGACCTTGAGCCTGGTATCGGCGATGACGATGCCGAGCCGGTCGAGCATCTCACGCGTCTGATCATGCATGCGCTTGTTGTCGAGAAAGGGGACGCCGAGAACGCGGCGGCGCGGCTCGCGGCCGAGGAAGAGATTGCCCGCCACATCAATCGTGTCGCAGAGTGAAAGGTCCTGATAGACCATCTCCACCCGTGCGGCGCGGGCATCGGCTGGTGAGGAGAAGGAGACAGCCTTGCCGTCGATCTCGATGGTGCCGGAATCCGGAATGACCGCACCGGACAGAACCTTGCTCAAGGTGGATTTGCCGGCTCCATTGTCGCCGACCAGGCCAAGCACCTCGCCAGGCTTCAGGTCCAGCGAAACGTCGTCCAGCGTCTGGATGGGGCCGTATCGTTTGGAAATACCGGTCATCCTGACGCGGTAGGATTCGCCATCGCTCATCACGGTTCCAGTTCTCAAGCCAACGAGTTCAATCGGTCGCCGGACCGCGCAGGCAACCCTCAGGTCATTGCGCGGCCCGGCGGTCCGGGGAGGATACTACTTGAACATGCCCTTGAACTGGCCGACATTTTCCTTGGTCACGATGGTGATCGGAACATTGATGATCGGATCGATCTTCTCACCCCTCTTGAGCTTGCCGAAGGCTTCAACCGCTGCCTTGCCTTCACCAGCCGGATCCTGCTGGACGACGGCGACCACCCAGCCCTCTTCGAGACCTTGCACCGCCGACTTGGTCAGGTCCCAGCCGAACACCTTGACATCGCCGGTACGGCCCTGGCTGGTGACGGCGGAAACCGCACCGAGCAGAGCCGGCTCGCCGGTTGCATAAAGAGTCGTCATGTCGGGATTGGCGGTCATAAGGTTCTCGGCGGCGGACAGGGCTACGTCCTGTACGTTCTGGCCGTCGACCGTGTCGAGGAAGGTTACCTTCTGGCCGCTGTCGGTGACGGCCTTCTTGAAGCCGTCGAGCCGCTGGTTCTGGATGAACGAATTGAGCGCGCCGACAACGCCGATCTTGGCGGTTCCGTTCAGCTTGGTCTTGACGTATTCGGCGTAGAACTTGCCTATATCCTGGCCGGCCTTGGTGTTGTCGACGCCGACAAAGGCGACGTTGTCGCCATTCGGGATCTGCGCGTCGATGGCAATGACCGGAATTCCGGCAGCCTTGGCCGCGGTGATGGCCGGCTTCACACCGTTGACGTCGATGGCGACGAGAATGATGCCGTCGACCTTCTGGGTGATGTAATTTTCGATCGCATCGTTCTGCGCGCTTGGTACATTGTTGGCGTTGAAGATGACGAGGTCGACGCCGGCGGCCTTGGCAGCAGCTGTTGCACCGTCATTGATCTGGTTGAAGAACAGGGCCTGCTGGTTGATGGTCACCAGCGCATAGGTCTCGGCCATGGCGGAAGTAGAGCCGAGGGCGAGGGTCATGGCGATGGCTGCGGCGCAGCTTGAAAGGATCTTTGTAAGACGCATTCCGGTTCCCCTTGGTTTTACGAAAAGGCCCTTGATCGGGCTCACCTGGCGACTGAGCGCAAGGGCATAATTCAAGATGCTTGATTTCTTGTCAAGTGACTTGAATTAGCGTCAACGAAAGGAATCAGGGGATGCGCCGGATCAGAATGTCGCTGGCGTGTTCACCCAGAAAATGCTGGCGCGTTCATCTCCGACATTGCGGTACCAGTGCGGCAGTTCGGAGTTGAAGACGAAGGAATCGCCGGCGGCCAGGCGAAATGTTTTTTCGCCGACCATCAATTCGATCGCACCTTCCAGGAGATAGCCGACTTCCTCGCCGGCATGCTGGATCGGGCCAGCGCTCTCACCGCCCGCTTCGATATGATGGATGTTGCACTGCAGGAGATGGCCGGGCGAATACGGAATGACACGCTCGAGCGAAATACCTTCGCCGCGCCGAAGCGGATCGAGCGCTATCAACGGCCGCGATCCAGCCCGAAAGACGATGCCTTCGTCGCCATCGGATTCCTCGAACATCCAACCAATGTTCGTGCCGAGCACCTCGACGAGCCGGTGAAGCATGGGAAGCGAGGGCGAGACCTTGCCGTTCTCCACCTTGGAAAGCAGGCTTTCCGAGCAGTTCGCGGCGGCAGCGAGCGCCTTCAAGGTCAGCCCTCGCGTCTGCCGGGACAGCTTCAGCCGCGTGCCGAGCCGCAAGAGGCTGGTGGCGGTCGAGCGCTCGTCACGCTTGCTGTTCTGGGTATCGATCTTGTTCATCGGGGGGCGCGAACATCTCCTCTGGTCGGGCCGACTCGTAAAACTGATCCTGTGCGATGTCCATCCTATGAAAAATGGAGGAATGCGCTGGATCGCAATCAGCGACCCGTCCATGGCAAGCGCCGCGCCCGCCGTTCAATGCTCGCGAATGGGCTCCGCCGCTCAGGCCGGTTCGCGCTTCAGCGCCTGTGCCATGCAGTGGATGCCGCCGCCGGTCTTGGAAATCTCGCTCATGTCGACGGCCGCGACCTCGAAGCCGCGTGCCTTGAGCTGGCCGATCAGCGTCTGGCTGGAGGTCGGCGCGATCACCCGGTCCTTGCCCAGCGACATGAAGTTGCAGCCGAGCGCCATCGTATCCTGGAACGGCACGTCGATGATCTCGTGTCCCTTGCCCTTCAGCCAGTCGACGATGCCGGGTTCAGTGCAGGCGAGGCAAACGGCGGTCAATTTCTCGGCGATCGGCACCACCATCAGGTCGATATGGACATAGTACTCGTCGATGAAGGCGATGCGGGTTTCCCAGCCTTCCTTGTCGAACCAGGCCTGCACCTGGCGAGCGCCTTCCTCTTGCGTGCGGGCGCCGCCGCAGCCGATCAGCACGACGCCATCCTCGATGACGTTGAAGTCGCCGCCCTCGAACGTACCTGCCGTGACCATGTCGTAGATCGGGATGCCGAGTTTTTCGTAGGTTCGGATGGCCGCGTAGTTCTCGCCGCGCCGCCACCAATTGGCCATCGCGGTGATGACGGCGCCATAAGGCGTCATCACACTGGAATCACGGGAATAGACCTGCATCGGCAGCTCGGGTGTCGGTTCGTGCCAGTGGATGTTGACGCCGAAATGTTCATAGGCCGCGACGAGGTCCTTGTGCTGCGCCTGCGCGATCTGGACGTTGCAGGGCGCCTCGCGCAGATGCTTGCGCGACAGCGAGCTGGTCGACAGATGACGCAGGAAATTGGGCGACCCGAGCAGGACATCGGTCAGGACGTCGGTCTCGTTGGCAAAACCCCAGGCGGTCAGCGGCTTGGTGCCGCCGGCCGGGTTGCGACGCTGCAGCGAAAACGGCTCGGCGACAATTCGATCATGAACGGTCATGGGGTGCTCCTCGTGAAGTGGCCTGGGGTGTCTGATTGTTCGGGATCCACCAGTCTCGCCCGCGCGGGGTGGTGACATATTCCGGCCAGCGAAATCCAATCGGCGGCTCGTAGTCGCAGAGAGGCGCGATCCAGTTCGAACCGCCTATGCCGCCGCCGGTGCGGGTGACGAACTCGTCCATCGCCGCACCGCGGGCGGTTTTGTCCTCCAGCAGGCGAAGGGCTGCCAGTGCGATGGTCTTCGATGCGCAGACGACCATCGGGTCGATGGTGGCAGGAATGCCGCCCAGCGCATTCATGACCCATGATGGATAGGGATAGCCGGTCTCCGAACGCAGCGCCGGGCGGGCGACATAGAAGCGCGCAGTCGGCGCATGCCAGCTCATATCGGTGTAATCGTCGGAGGTCGAATTCACCTGCGAGGGCGGCAGATCGCGGCGCAGGATCGCCTCCGCCGCCCGCGGCTCGATCAGGCGTTCGAGTTCTTCGATGAACGGCTCGTCACTCGCCATGCGCCCGGCATTGACCTGTATGTCGCGTGCGACTGCCTTGGCGTCCTGGTCCCAGCGCGGCGGCCCGACGCTCGACAGCGCTTCATACGCGATCTCGGCCATGGTGTGATTGGCCAGCCCCGGCCGCGACTTCGACACCCAGTGCCGCTCATGGCGGCAGCCGCTCATACTGGCAGCGGCCTCGGCATTGCGGTCGAGCACGGCGGTGATCTGCTCGGCCATCGCCAGTGTCGGCACGCGGATCATGTACTGGATCTCGGCCAGCCCTGCCGGAAGGTTGTCGGCGGTCGCCTGGCCGGCGGTCAGGATCGCCTCGCTGATCGACCAGCCGCCCTGGTGCGGCAGCATGGAATCGCGCAGCGCCTTGGACGTCATGTACATCATCATGAGCGCATCGTTGGCACCGGGCGCGCGCACCGCCGAATGCGCCTGCGGAATGGGCGCTGCGCCGCCCGCTGCCCGCGCCCAGCGCTCCGGTTGGTCGCAGACAAAGCGATAGATCATCGCGTAAGCCGCGCCGCAATGTGTGTCCCAGCGCGCGGTGTTGCAGAGCGGCAGCATGTAGAACGGATGGAAGGAGATCATGCCGGCAAGGCCGTCATAATACCCCTTCGCGGCATGGATCGGCTTTGATCCGCGCACCTTCTCGGCCGGCTCGCCGGTGAAGCGCAGCGTGCCCGGTATGCCGTGGCGCTGCATCGCCGCCTTGGTCGCCAATAGCCCGCCGAGGCTCGAAATGCCCAGCCCGGAATGCGGATCGGTGTGGCCACCCGCATGTTCGCCTAGGCCCGGGCGAGGGCGCCTGACGGTCGCCGCATCCTGGCAATTGCCCGGCACGGCGTCGTATTCGGCATACATGCCGATGGTCGGACCGGCGCCGTTTGTCCAATGCGCGCAGAAGGCTGTGGGCATGCCGCCGGAACCTTCCTCGACGGAAAAGCCTTCGCGCTTCAGTCTCTCAACATACCAGGCAGAGGATTGATACTCGCGCCATGCAGTCTCGCCGAAGTCGAAGATGGTGCGCGTCCACGCCGACAACAGCGGCCGGATGTCGTCAAGACAGGCAATCGCCGTTGCTTGCGCCGTAGTGGTGACCGCTTTCTCCATGGCCGGAGAAGAAAGCAGTGAAGCGGTTCGCCAAAAAGTGATATGTTTTTCCGGCTCATGCAAATTCGGTTCACCTGAGGTCTCTTGCGCATACCATCGACACAAGCGCTGCGAGCGCTCGACAGCTTCGCTCGTCACGGCAGCGTCTGGCGCGCCGCCGACGAGTTACACCTGACCCGCAGCGCCGTGAGCCACCAGCTTCGCCTGCTGGAGCGCGACCTCGGCTTCGACCTGCTCGAACGCATCGGCAAGGGCGTGGCGCTGACGCCACGCGGCCAGCGCTACGCCAGCGACGTGCGCAAGGCGTTGACCGTCCTGGGCGACGCGGTGACACGCCATGCCGGCACCGGCGTCGGCGGCTCGTTCAGCGTCAGTTGCACGCCTGGCTTCGCCTCGTTGTTCCTGTGCACCCATATCGGCGAGTTCCGGCAGATGTATCCCGACGTCGCGCTGCGCATCCTGACGCCGCGACGGCTGGACGATGTCAGCAATGCCGACGCCGATGCCTTCATCGCCTTCGGGGTCGGCAACTGGCCGAACCGAGCGGTCGAGCTTCTGTGCGAGATTTCGTTCACGCCGCTCTGCAGCCCGACGCTGCTCAACAAGGTCGGCGGATTCTCGAAGCCAGCCGACGTTTTGCGCGCCAACCTCCTGCATCTCGGCGATACCGAGGATTGGGCGCGCTGGCTGGCCTTATCGAAGGTCGAGAACCCCGACCCGGAGGGCGGCATCTTCTTTTCCGACATGAATCTCGTCTTCTCGGCCGCGATCGCCGGCCAGGGCATGGCCATGGGCGACGAACTGACCAGCGGCAAGGCGCTGGCCGAAGGCAGGCTGGTGCGTCCCTTCGATATCGCGATCAAATCGCCGCGCTCGTACTTCCTGGTCTCTGAACACGCCAAGGCCGCGCATCCGGTGCTCGACGCCTTTGCCGGATGGTTGCGGTCGAAGCTCGCGGAGAGCAATGCCAAGGGCATGGCTGACCACGGGCGCCACGCCAAGGGCACGGCTGACCACGGGCGCCACCCCAAAGGTACAGCCGATCACGGGCGCCATCGATTTGGATAGATGAATCAAATTTGCCGATGAGGCGAAAACTATTCGGTTGCGGTGAGGCCGCGCGCTGCCCTACGATTTCTCCTGAAGCGAGGAAACAGGCAGGATGCAGCAACCCGGCCGGGCCGCAGAGATCAAGGCAATTGGGATCGGCAAAAGCTTCGGCTCGTTCCGTGCATTGGACAATCTGTCGCTCGATATAGGCCGTGGCGAGTTCCTGACCCTGCTCGGACCGTCCGGCTCGGGCAAGACCACATTCCTGATGATCCTTGCCGGCTTCGTGCAGCCGAGCGAGGGCCGTCTGTTCAGCGATGGCGTCGACATCACCGACCGGCCGGCCGAGCAGCGCGCTGCCGGCATGGTGTTCCAGGGCTACGCGCTGTTTCCGCACATGAGCGTGGAAGCCAACATCGCCTTTCCCCTCAAGGTGCGCAAGAAATCGGCGGCCGACATCAAGCGCCGGGTCGGCGAGATGATCGAACGCGTAGGCCTCAAGGGCCACGAGAAAAAGCTGCCGGCGCAGCTTTCCGGCGGCCAGCAGCAGCGCGTGGCGCTGGCGCGCGCGCTGGTGTTCGAGCCGGGCGTGCTGTTGCTCGATGAACCGTTCTCGGCACTGGACAAGGGCCTGCGCGGCCAGATGCAGGCCGAGATGAAGCGGCTGCACCAGGAGACCGGCACCACCTTCGTCTTCGTCACCCACGACCAGAGCGAGGCACTGGCGCTGTCGTCGCGCGTCGCCATCTTCAACCATGGCAAACTGCTGCAGGTCGGAGCGCCCGACGAGGTCTACGACCGGCCGGACAACCGCTTCGTCGCCGAGTTCCTCGGCGAGATCAACATGCTGCCGCTGAAGGGCGTCCACCCGGCAGGCGATGGCTCGACCGGCCTCTGCGAAGACCGTGCGGTCTCCATGCGTTGCAAGGCCGAGGCAGTGCGCGGCGATGCGATCCTGGCGATCCGGCCCGAATACATGTCGATATCAGGGGAGGCGGCAGCCGGTGAGAACGGCATCGCCGCGACAGCGACCAACTCCACCTATCTCGGCGCGGCAACGCGGCTTGACCTGACGACGCGGCAAGGCGCCAAGATCACGGTCTCGGTGCCGAACGAGGTAGCGGCTGCCGCGCTCAGCAAGGGCAACTCCGTCTGGCTCACCTGGCCGGCTGAAAAGGGTTTCCTCCTTCCGCATGGAGGACAATGACGAACGGTGTGGCGAGACAAGTGCCCACCACTTTGCGGTACTATCAACGACAAAAAAGGGGAACTGACATGACACACGATACCAAGAAACAAGCCGTCGAGAGCCTGTCCGCCAGGGCAGGTCGCGGCGAAATCTCGCGCCGCCAATTCACGCGGCTGGCAGCATTCGTGCTGGCCGGCACGCCGATGATGCTGCGCTCGACCGGTGCCTTTGCCGCGGCGAAGGAACTGGTGCTGGTCAACTGGGGCGGTGACGCCATCACGGCTTACGACGCCGCCTACGGCCAGCCCTTCACCAAGGAAACCGGCATCACCGTCAAGATGGATGGCTCGGGCCCGACCGAAGGCGCCATTGCCGCGCAGTTCAAGAGCGGCGCGCCGACCTGGGACCTCGTCGACGTCGACCCGTTCTCGGCCATCACCCTCGGTGCCCAGGGCGCCCTCGAGCCGATCGATTATACGATCGTCGACAAGAAGAAGATGCGCGAAGGCTTTGGCTGGGAATACGCCGCCTCGACCTATTTCTTCTCCTATGTCATCGCCTACGACTCCGAGAAGTACGGCAAGGACGCGCCGACCGGCATGGCCGATTTCTTCGACGTGAAGAAATTCCCCGGCAAGCGCTCGCTCTACAAATGGGGCGTGTCGAGCTGGGAAGCCGCCCTGCTGGCCGACGGCATCGCGCCGGCGTCGCTCTATCCGCTCGATCTCAAGCGCGCCCATGACAAGATCGCCGCCTTCAAGGAAAACGTCGTTGCCTACTGGGGCGGCGGTGCCGAAAGCCAGAGCGTGCTGCTCAATGGCGAGGCCTCGATGGCGATCGTCTGGTCGACGCGCGCGTCATTGATCGAGCAGGATTCGGGCGGCAAGATCAAGTTCATCTGGGACCAGGGCCTGATCTCGCCCGGTGCGCTCGCCGTGCTCAAGGGCAATCCCGGCGGCAAGGAAGCGGCCATGAAGTTCATCGCCAGCACCCAGGACCCGCAAAAGGAGCTGGTCATGTTCGACAAGCTCGGCCAGGGCCCTGCAAATCCGGCTGCCGACGCGCTGATTCCCGCCGACAAGAAGCGCATCAACCCGGTCGATCCCGAGAACATGAAGAAGCAGATCGCACTCGACATGGACTGGTACGCCAAGAATTACGGGGCAGCGCTCGACGAATACACCAAGATCATCTCGGCCTGACCAAGGCCGGGATAATCGGGTCCAAATGAGGTCCTATCTCTCCGACAGGATGGGCGCGGCGCTGTTGATGGCGCCGCTGCTCCTGTTTCTTGTCCTCGCCTATGCCTGGCCGTTCTTCGGCGTCGTCAAATGGAGCTTTACGCTGCCGACGCCGGGGCTCGGGCAGTATGAGGCGCTGCTCACCGACGATCTGGTGCAGTCGGTGTTCATCCGCACGCTGCGCATAGCGGCGGTCGTCACTGTGGTTTCGGTCGCCGCTGCCTACGCCATCACCGTCGTCTGGGTGCGAGGAACCCGGGCACAGCGCCTGATCGCCGAGTTCTGCATTCTCGTCCCCTTCTGGATTTCCGTCCTGACCCGTGCCTTCGGCTGGGTGGCGCTATTGTCCAATCGCGGCCTGATCAACAGTTGGCTGCAGGCGATCGGCTTCATTTCCGAACCGCTGGCGCTGGTGCGCAACGAATTCGGCGTCATCGTCGGCATGACGCATTTCCTCATTCCTTTCGCCGTCTTCCCGCTGGCATCGGCCATGCGCAGCCTAGACGACCGCGTGCTGCTGGCCGCGCGCGGCCTCGGCTCCAGCCGCATGCGCACCTTCTGGACGGTGTTCGTACCGATGACGCGCTCTGGCATCATCGGCGCGGCGATGATCGTCTTCGTCTTTTCGCTCGGCTTCTTTGTCACGCCGGCGATCCTTGGTGGCGGCCGCAGCGTCATGATCGCCGAGCTGATCTATCTCAGGATCTTCCAGAGCCCGGACTGGGGTCTGGGGGCGGCCATCAGCGTGGTCCTGGTGTTGTTCGTCGGCGCGCTGATGGCGCTGCTGTTCCGTTATGTCAGACCGAAGCAATTGATCTGATGCCAACCTATCGCCCCGGTCCCGCCTCGCTAGTCATCGCCGCTTTCGTGGCGCTATTCCTGCTGCTGCCGCTGCTTGCCGTCATCCCGGTGTCGCTGACGCCGAGCCGCATGCTGGCGATGCCGTCAGGTGAACTGTCGTTGCGCCACTACCGGTCGTTGGTCGAGGATCCGCGCTGGCTCCAATCGATCTTGCTCAGCATCCGCATCGGTATCGTCAGCAGCGCCTTTTCCACCGTGCTGGCACTATGCTTTAGCCTCGGGGTCTGGATGTTCCAGCCGCGCTTCACGGCGGCACTCGTCGGCTTTGTGCTGCTGCCCATGGTGGTGCCGCCTGTGGTCTCGGCGATCACGCTCTACTTCCTGCTCACCTCGATCTCAGGTTTCAGCTCGTTCTTTGGTTATGACACATGGCTTGGTGTCGCCATGGCGCATTCGGTGATGACCGTGCCCTTTGCCACCGTGCTGATGCTGGTCTCGCTTAGTCAGCTCGACCGCCGCATCGATCTTGCCGCGCGCGGGCTTGGCGCCTCGGTCTGGGAGCGCGCCACCCGGATCATCATGCCCAACATCAAATTCGGCATCATCACCGCGGCGCTTTTGTCCTTCGTTCTGTCCTGGGAAGAAATCGGTGTCACACTGTTCATCACCTCGGTCAACGCGATCACGCTGCCCAGGCTGATGTGGATGGGCCTGCGCGACAACATCGACCCTGCAATCGCCGCACTCTCGGTGATCTTGATCATCATCACGGTGCTGGTGCTGGCGGTGCGCAGCGTCGTGGTCAGGCAGCGCGGGGCGCAGTAGGCAAAGCGCAGCGCAGGCTCATTTGGGACCTTCGGGGCAGCGCACCCTCCCGTCCTGCACAAGGGCTTGGGGCTACCCCATCGCGCGGCGTATTGTCCTGGACAGGCGAGCAAGGAATGTCGGTCGGGACGATGCGTCGAGCTTCCACGACAGCACCGCCATGGCCATTTGTCGCGGCAGCATGCCGACAGAAAGGAACCAGGCGGCAAGCACGGCGCGGCGGCGCAGGGACGCCGTCATTTCGAGGCTGGCGACAGCGCCCGCCGCCGCGAGCGCCAGGCGGGAATCGTCGGCGACGGGGTGCCGGTGCCTGTCCGTGCAGAGCGATGCCAGCCGTTCTTCCAGGTGGACAGGATCATGGCGAACAATTTCTGCCGGCACGACGGTCAGGCCGGCCTGCGATACCTGGTCCGACAGCGCCTCCATGCGGTGGAAATCGTGCTCTACCCGCCAGCGTGCCCGCTCGGCGAGCTTTTCACCGAAGACCGAATGGTTGGCGCCGTGGATTCTGTAAGCGCCGACACATTCATCGATGGACTGGACTTGGCCATAGAGCGGCGCCAGCGTCGCAAGATAGCCGTCGGCGCCCTGGCGGAAATCCGGTTCCGGAATCGGCATGATCGATTCCAGGGTCGTCCGGTCAAAGGCGAGCCCGCTGGTTACGGTCGTCTGGTAGCGCCCCTTGCGCAGAAGCTTCGGCATGACATCGCCGCTGTCGAAGGGCAGCTCCGGCGGCGGAAAGACGTCCTTGATGCGTTGCCGGTCATCGACAATGTGCAATCTGGATTGCACCTGGGCGGTTGCCTCGTCCCAGGTGTCGACGATCCTGGAGACGGCTTCCGGATAAAGATAATCGTCGGCGTCGAGGAAGAGGACGATTCTGCCGGAGCTCGCAGCAAAGCCGGTGTTGAAGGCGGCCGCGTGCCCGCCATTCTTTCGTCGCGGACAAGCAAGGATCCTGTCGCCGTAGGATTTCATGATGGTCGTGGAATTGTCCTGCGATGCATCGTCGACGACGATAACTTCGACATCGTCGTGGTCCTGCTCCAGGGCGCTGTCGATGCTGCGTTCAAGGAAACGCGCGTAATTGTAATTCGGAATAATGATGGAAACCGGGATTTTGTGGGGGGTAGACTGCATCGCATTCGACCTCGCATCTTGCTTTGGTTTCGGCAAAACCCGCTCGTGGGCTGCCTCGTCTTCAAGCTCGCTCCGCGAGTTTCCCAAGGAAAAGCACTCGCCTTTTCGTCGGGAGACGGATCACGTCACTCGTTTGCGACTTCATGCAAAGCCGCCATCGCCTTCGAGGATCGCGGTGACCGCGGTGCTGACTGAGTCAAGGGTGCCGCCGGCCAGCAAAAGCTCCGACGCTCCGGGTATCGACCAAGCTCGACGGAAATGGTGTCACGTTCGGTCACGGACCGCAACGGACGCCTTGAAGGCACGTTCGATACTGGCCTTCAAATGCGGCTGGAACAAGCCGCTATCTGAAAACTGATGTCCAGAGGCGTGGGCAGATGGTGTCAGACAAAACAAACCTCACCGACGCGGCCAATCCTGCCTAGATCGCAACGCCGCGCAGTGCCCCTGACGACGTTGTTGGCAAAGTCGTATCAGCATTCATCGATCCGATGACGAATCGCCATCGCCTCCGCGCGTCGAATGGCTATATCTGACACAGTATGCAGAACCCAGACAGGCTTCCGAAAGGCAATGGTCGGCAGCGCAAAGGCTAGAGGAGAGGACGATGACCGCGCCCGGCGATTTGCAGCAGGCACTGTTTCTGAGGCTTAAAAGCGATGCCTCACTGTCGACCTTGCTGGGCGGCGCGGGATTGCTCGAACGGGCAACCGACAATGCCGCTTTTCCCTACGTGACTTGTGGCCAGACCTCTGCCTTTGACTGGGATACGAGCGCGGAGAACAATAATGATCAGCTGGTCACGCTGCATGTCTGGTCGAAAGCCAAGGGGGAAGCCGAAACGCTTGCCATCATGGACGCCATCAAGGCGCGGCTCGCCAATGCGGTGCTGGAGATTGGCCCCCACGGCCAGACACGACTCTCGCTCGAATTCACCGAGGTCCGCCATGACGAGGACCTGCTCGTGCATCACGGGCTGCTGCGTTTTCGCGCGATAACGCAGGAAAGCGCCTGACACGCTTTCAATATGGTCGAAACGGAGTCTAGACTGGAGCCTCGCGGGAAATCACGGTTTGAGGCGGTGAAATCCCAGGTTGACTGTCTCGCGTTGCAGGGGTGTAGCGAGGATGTTTTCGGCGACGTTCACCGTTCATTTCACGTTCAGCACCGATGCGTTACAAACTCGACCATGAAAACGCTTCGCTCCCACCTCCGAACCGCGACACTGGCGCTCTGCGCTGCCGGGCTGTTTGCGTCGCAGGCTGTGGCGATACCGGCCGTCGCGCCCGAACAGGCCAGCCCGATTGTACTGGCGGCGTCCGATTGCTACGCGATCGGTCAACAAGTGGCCGAACAGAATGGCGGAACGCTGGCCAAGGCCTCGCAATCGACGCGCGGCGGCCAGCCTGTCTGTGTCATCGTCGTGCTCGTTCCGGGCAAGGACGGACAACGTCCGCGCCGTTCCGAAATCGTCGTTCCACTGAACTGACCCTTCCGTTTCCCAGGCCGCCGGAATCGGCCTATATCTGACCCTAGCTCTTCAACAGGTATCGAACTCCGCATGCGCGTACTCGTCGTCGAAGATGACAAGGATCTCAATCGGCAAATATCGGATGCACTGGTCGATGCCGGCTACGTCGTCGACCGCGCCTTCGACGGCGAGGAAGGCCACTTCCTCGGCGACACCGAGCCCTACGATGCCGTCGTGCTCGACATCGGCCTGCCGCAGATGGATGGCATCAGCGTCGTCGAGCGCTGGCGGCGCGGCGGCCGCAAAATGCCTGTGCTGATGCTGACGGCGCGCGACCGCTGGAGCGACAAGGTCTCCGGTATCGATGCCGGCGCCGACGACTATGTCACCAAGCCGTTCCACATCGAGGAGGTGCTGGCGAGGGTTCGGGCCCTGATCCGGCGCGCTGCCGGCCATGCCTCGTCCGAACTGACCTGCGGACCGTTGCGCCTCGACACCAAGGCGTCCAAGGCCGATGTCGACGGCGTGCCGCTGAAACTGACGTCGCACGAATTCCGCCTGCTTGCCTATCTGATGCACCATATGGGCGAGGTCGTCTCGCGCACGGAACTGGTCGAGCATCTCTATGATCAGGATTTCGACCGCGATTCCAACACTATCGAGGTCTTTGTCGGGCGTCTTCGCAAGAAGATGAGCATCGACATGATTGAAACCGTGCGTGGCATGGGCTACCGCATGCGTGAGCCGGAGGCGTAACTCGGAACCGCTCAAACCAACCGCAAGGACGCCGCTTTCGCTGCGTTTGTGGCCGCGTTCGCTGACGTTCCGCGTCATCGCCTTTTCCACTGTCTGGGCGATCGTGACGCTCGTCGTCATATTCACCCTGATCACCACACTCTATCGCCAGGCCAGCGAGCGCGGCTTCGACAGCCTGCTTTCGGCGCATCTGTTCAATTTGATCGGCTCCATCGGTATTTCCGACAACGGTGCGCTCACCGGTGCGCCCGACCTCGGCGATCTCCGCTTCTCGGAGCCGAATTCGGGCTGGTACTGGTCGGTAGAGCCCGCCTCGGAGGGCGTGCATGGGGATCTTCACTCGTCTTCGATGACGCGCAAAATCCCATCGCCTGATGTCGCAGAGGTGCCCTTCAACGCCAGTTTCCAGCGCAGCTATCCGACCGAAGGCATCGATGGCGAGCAACTCGAAGTGTTCGAGAGCGAATTCGTTCTCGATTCCAAGAACCGCGCCGCGCGCTTCCGCGTCATGGGCAACCAGAGCGAACTCGAGCAGGAAATCGCCAGCTTCCAACGCCGCCTGCTGACCTATCTCAGCCTGTTCGGCGTCGGCATGATCGCCATCAACGCGATTGCCAT
This sequence comes from Mesorhizobium sp. M0051, assembly GCF_040323235.1. Lineage (NCBI taxonomy): Bacteria > Pseudomonadati > Pseudomonadota > Alphaproteobacteria > Hyphomicrobiales > Phyllobacteriaceae > Mesorhizobium > Mesorhizobium sp. M0051. The sequence goes on along the minus strand of NZ_JAMYUT010000005.1, from coordinate 182,754 downwards.
CCTGCTCGGCCTGCAGCCGCTGCGCCGGGTGAGGAATGCGCTTGCCATGGTTCGCGAGGGCACCGCGCAGAGGCTCGACGGCCAGTTCCCGGCCGAGATCGAACCGCTAGCCAACGAAACCAATGCGTTGATCGAAAACAACAGGCGCATCGTCGAGCGGTCGCGGACCCAGGTCGGCAATCTCGCCCATTCGCTGAAGACGCCGCTCGCGGTGCTGCTCAATGAGGGCCGGGCGCTTGGCGGAGCCAAGGGACAGCTGATCGCCGAACAAGCCGCTTCCATGCAGAAGCAGGTCGAGCACTATCTACAGCGCGCCCGCGTCGCGGCGCAGCGCGACAGCGTCGTCTTCCGCACGCCCGTGACGCCGCTGGTGCAGCGCATGGTGCGGGTCCTGCAGAAGCTCAATCCGCAGACAAATCTGTCGCTGTCGTTGCCTGCGGCCGAAATCGTCTTCGCAGGCGAGCGCGAGGACCTTGAGGAGTTGATCGGCAATCTGCTCGAAAACGCGATGAAATGGGCAAAAAGCGCGGTGTTGGTCTCGGTCGTGCCTTTGACTGGCAAGGATGATCCGGCCGGCCTGTTTGAGATCGATATCGAGGATGACGGCCCTGGCATTCCCGATGACAAGGCACGCGAGGCGCTGAAGCGCGGACGGCGTCTGGATGAGACAAAGCCTGGAACAGGTCTCGGGCTGGCCATTGTCGCCGACCTCGTCAACGAGTATGGAGGCGTCCTGGCGCTCGAACGGTCCGGCATGGGCGGATTGAAGGCGGTGGTGCGATTGCGGAGCCTTCAGTGATGTTCAGTCACGGCCATTCGACATTGATGAACGGGGCATGTTATGGCGGCATGTCGATTGGTCCCGGATTGGCTGGCAGCGGCCAAATTTCCGACAAATCTCAATATTATGGCAGCGCCATCTTCTCCGATGACGTGGCCTCCGGCCTATCCATAGCAGGCTCCAACTCAAGAACACCGGTTGTTGGCATGAAGATTCGCGTCGCGCTTATTTCCGCATTGCTGGCCGTTTCCGGCTGCACCACCCTGAGCGGCAAGGGGCCGACCGTAGCAGTGACACCGGCCTCGACGCCTCCTTCCAGCGGCAAGGTCACCGCGACGATCATTTCGGCGATGGGCGGCGGCCTCATCGGCGGGTCGATCGGCGCCGGCCTCAGCGAGACCGAGAAGCGCAGTGCGCTCGAGGCTGAATACAAGGCGCTCGAATACACGTCCAGCGGCCAGAAGGTAACGTGGAAAGGCGCCCAGGCTTCGCGCTATGGCGAGGTGGTTCCGGCACAGCCCTATCGCGTCGGTTCGCAGGATTGCCGCCAGTATACGCAGACGGTTTTCACCGGCGGCGCCGGGGCGACGGCGCGCGGAACCGCTTGCCGTAACACCAACGGCAGTTGGACGCCGCTGACCTGACGGTGCATGTCGCCCAACCGCGCAGCCGTTTTTAGGACGACGACATGCATAGAAGCTGAGACAGGGTCCGGCTGGTGTCCGGTCGGTTGATGTCGATCAAGGACATGCGGCGCGCCTGCCGTCAAAGCGTCGCAGGAAGCCTGTGTTGGCACGGCAGAACTCTGCCATTATTGGAAGAACCATGCTGTTCTGGGTCATAGCCGCAATTCTCACGCTGGGTGCAAGCCTGGCGGTGCTGCTGCCGCTGGCCGCCAGCTCGAAGGGCGCGTCGTCGAGCAGTGATCACGATCTCGAAGTCTATCGCGATCAGTTGTCCGAGCTTGACCGCGACGCTGCGCGTGGCTTGATCCAGCCGGGGGAAGCTGCCGAAGCGCGCGCCGAGATCGCTCGCCGCATCCTTCGCCTCGACAATGCGGCAACGGCGGGCAAAGCGTCCGTTGGCCGAATTTCGGTAGCGGCAAGGCTGGTCGCCACCGCGGCCGTTCTGGCAGTGCCGCTGGTCAGTTGGGGCCTTTACAGTCAGCTCGGCTCACCCGACTTGCCGTCGCAACCGCTCAGCGAGCGGTTGGCCAAGAACCCGGCCGACAGTTCGGTCGACGAATTGGTGGCGCGGGCCGAAGCCCATCTTGCTGCCAATCCTTCCGATGGCAGGGGCTGGGATGTGCTCGCGCCAGTCTATCTGCGCATGCAGCGCTTTTCCGACGCGGCGGCGGCCTATCGCAACGCTATCCGCCTCGATGGCGACAGCGCCGTTCGCCAGGCCGGCCTTGGCGAGGCGATCGCCGGTGCGGCAGGCGGCATCGTCTCGGCCGATGCACAGAAGGCCTTCGAGGCGGCCTTGGAGCTCGACCCGGCCAATGCGAAGGCGAGCTTCTATCTGGCGATGGCGCTGGCGCAGGAGGGCCGCACCAAGGAGGCGGCCACAGCCTGGCGGGCAATGTTGGGCAAGCTGCCGCCGGAGTCGCCATGGCGCAGTGCGGTCGAGCAGGCGCTGGCCAGGTCCGGCAGTCCCGCAGTCGCTTCCGGCGGCGCCACCAACGGTCCCGATGCCGGCGATATCGACGCTGCATCGTCGATGTCTCCCGCTGATAGGGAAGCGATGATCAGCACGATGGTCGCCCGCCTCGACGACAAGCTGCGGCAAAATCCGCGCGATCCGGAAGGTTGGATGCGCCTCGTTCGTTCCTATGTCGTGCTGGGCAAGGCCGATCTGGCACGTCAGGCGCTCGGTCGCGCCATTGCCGTCTTTGGAGCCGACAGTGACGAAGCGAAAAAATTCACCGCCTTTGCCGCCTCGCTTGGCCTGACGGCAACGGAGTAGAACAAGACATGACGCGCAAGCAGAAACGATTGTCGGTGATCGCGGGCGGACTGGCTTTCCTTGGCGCCGCCACCGGGCTGACCTTCTATGCGCTTGGCCAGAAGGCGTCCTATTTCTACATGCCGGCTGATCTGACCACCGCCAGTGTCCAGCCTGGCCAGCGCATCCGGCTGGGCGGGCTGGTTGAAAAAGGCACGATCCAGCGCGGGCAGAGGGCGACCGTCGGCTTTTCGGTCACCGACACCCACAAATCGGTCAAGGTCACCTATACGGGCATCCTGCCCGATCTTTTCCGCGAAGAGCAGGGCGTGATCACCGAGGGCACATTCGGCCCGGACGGCGTCTTCGTTGCCGACAGCGTGCTCGCCAAGCATGATGAGCGCTATATGCCCAAGGACGTGGCCGACGGCCTGAAGGCCAAGGGCGTCTGGCAGGAGAGCAAGAGTGAATAGCTCTGGCAGGAGAGCAAGAGTGAATTACAGCCATGGTTGAAACCGGACATTTCGCCTTGGTCCTGGCGTTTGCGCTGTCGCTTGTGCAGACGCTCGTACCGCTGTTTGGCGCACGTCTGAACAACCAGCGCCTGATGGCGGTCGGTGGGCCAGTCGCGGTGACCGGCTTTGCCCTGACGGCGCTGTCCTTCGTGGCGTTGGCGAGCGCTTACGCAAGCTCTGATTTCTCGGTGGCGAGCGTATGGGAAAACTCGCATTCGCTGCAACCGCTGATCTACAAGATCACCGGAACCTGGGGCAATCACGAAGGCTCGATGCTGCTCTGGGTGCTGATCCTGACCTTCTTCGGCGCCCTTGTCGCCGCCTTCGGGTCAAATCTGCCGGCGACGCTGCGCGCCAACGTGCTTGCCGTGCAGGGTGCCATCGGCGCCGCCTTCTTCTTGTTCATCCTGGCGACGTCCAATCCGTTCATCCGGCTCAATCCGGCGCCGATCGAGGGCCGCGATCTCAACCCGATCCTCCAGGATCTCGGCCTCGCGATCCACCCGCCCTTCCTCTATCTCGGTTATGTCGGCTTCTCGATCTGCTTTTCCTTTTCGGTCGCCGCCCTCATCGAAGGGCGCATCGACGCGTCCTGGGCGCGCTGGGTGCGGCCGTGGACGTTGGTCGCCTGGATGTTCCTGACCGGCGGCATCGCCATGGGGTCCTACTGGGCCTACTACGAACTCGGTTGGGGCGGTTTCTGGTTCTGGGACCCGGTCGAGAACGCCTCCTTCATGCCGTGGCTGTCCGGCACGGCGCTGCTTCATTCGGCGATCGTCATGGAAAAGCGCTCGGCACTGAAGATCTGGACGCTGCTGCTCGCCATTCTCACCTTTTCGATGTCCCTGCTCGGCACCTTCCTGGTGCGCTCGGGTGTCTTGACTTCGGTCCACGCCTTCGCCACCGACCCGACACGCGGCGTCTTCATCCTGTGCATCCTGACATTGTTCATCGGCGGCTCGCTGGCGCTGTTTGCGTTGCGCGCCTCGCGTCTGACGGCCGGCGGCCTGTTTCATCCGATTTCGCGCGAGGGTGCGCTCGTCCTCAACAATCTGTTCCTGACCACGGCGACCGCGACTGTGCTCGTCGGCACGCTCTATCCGCTTGCCGTGGAGGCCTTTTCAGCCGACAAGATTTCGGTCGGCGCGCCGTTCTTCAACCTCACCTTCGGACCCCTGATGGTGCCACTGCTGCTGGTGGTTCCGTTCGGGCCGCTGCTGGCCTGGAAGCGCGGCGATGTTTTCGCCGTTGCGCAGCGGCTGATGGTGGCGTTCGCCGCGGCCCTCCTGGCAACGCTGGTCACCGCTTTGTTCATCGACGGCGCGTCGGTGTTTGCGGCCCTGGGCGTCGGCCTCGCCGTCTGGCTGATCCTCGGGGCGCTCACTGACCTTGCCGTCAAATCCGGCTTTGGCAATGTTGCTCCGGGGATTTTGGTCAGGCGCCTGCTCCGCTTGCCGCGCTCGGTCTACGGCACCGCCTTCGCTCATCTTGGCCTTGGCCTGACCACGCTCGGCATCGTCGGCACGCTTTGCTTCGGCACCGAGAAGATCCTGTCGATGCATGCCGGCGAGACCGTCGAACTCTCCGGCCATACGGTGCGTTTCGTCGGGCTTTATCCGGCCCAGGGGCCGAACTACAGCGAGGATCGCGGCCGCTTCGAGCTGATCGGCGTCAGCGGCAGTCCCGTTGGCGAAATCAGCTCCGCCAAGCGGTTTTATCCGGTGCGGGAGATGACGACGACTGAATCCGGCATCAGGACGATCGGTCTCTCCCAGCTCTACCTCTCGCTCGGCGACGAGGGTAATGACGGTTCCGTCGTGGTGCGCCTGTGGTGGAAGCCGCTGGTGACGTTGATCTGGGGCGGCGGCCTGGTGATGATGGCGGGCGCGGCGATGTCGCTGATGGACCGGCGCCTCCGCGTCGGCGCGCCGTCGCGGCGACGCAAGCAAGTGATCGCGTTGAAATCCGTGGGCCAGCCATGAGCGCAAAGCTTTCGCTGACCTCCATTGTCCTGCTGCTGGCACTGTTCTTCGCCGGCACGGCACTGGCGGTGAAGCCTGACGAGATGCTGCCCAATCCGGCGCTCGAGGCACGAGCGCGGGCGCTGTCGGAGGGCCTGCGCTGCATGGTCTGTCAGAACCAGTCGATCGACGAATCCGACGCCGACCTTGCCCGTGACCTGCGCATCCTTGTGCGCCAGCGCCTCGTCGCCGGCGATACCGACCAGCAGGTGATGGATTACGTCGTCTCCCGCTATGGCGAGTTCGTGCTGCTGAAGCCGCGTTTCGATCTGCGCAATGCGTTGCTGTGGGGCACGCCTGTCCTGCTGTTGCTGGTGGGAGGCGCTTTCATCGTGCTGACCGCGCGATCACGCCGCACGCTGGCGACAAAATCCCTGTCCGCCGAAGAGCAGGCATCGTTGGACGCCATATTGCGCCGCGACTGACGCCGCGGTCGCTGCCGAACATTACCAAAGTTTCATGTGTCGGAAATGGCGCTGTAATGTGCGCCTCTCTAATTCTCTCTTCCCGAGGATGCCGATCACGCAGCGTCCATTTGAAAGAGGATACGAGAACCATGAATATTGCCCCCAATTCATATTCCGTCACCCGCAAGCGTCTCATGGCTGCCGTCGCGTCCATCGCGGTGGCCGGTGCGATCGGCGTCGGCGCGCTGACCAGTGGAACCAGCCCTGTTCTGGCCGACGCCGTGCGCATCGAGGCGCCGCAGGTGCCAGGCTTCGCCGATGTCGTCGAGCGCGTTTCTCCCGCCGTTGTCAGCGTCAAGGTCAAGGCCAAGATCAGCCCGGCGGCCGATGATGGCTCCGACCAGTCCGACGATCCGGACGGCATGAACAACATGCCCGATAACCCGCAGCTGCGCCGCTTCTTCAAGGAATTCCGCGGCTTTGGCGACCAGAACGGTCAGGACGGTAACAGGCGTTTCAGCCACCGTGACCACAATAACGACCAGCCGCGGCCGGTTGCGCAGGGATCCGGCTTTTTCATCTCCGATGACGGCTATCTCGTCACCAACAACCATGTCGTTTCGGAAGGCTCGGCCTTTACCGTGGTGATGAATGACGGTAAGGAACTCGATGCCAAGCTGATCGGCACCGACCCGCGCACCGATCTCGCCGTGCTCAAGGTCGATGGTGTCGGCAAGTTTACCTATGTCGACTTCGCGGATGATTCCAAGGTCCGCGTTGGCGACTGGGTGGTGGCGGTCGGCAATCCGTTCGGCCTCGGCGGCACTGTCACCGCCGGCATAGTCTCGGCCCGCGGCCGCGACATTGGCGCCGGCCCTTATGACGACTTCATCCAGATCGATGCGTCGGTCAACCGTGGCAATTCGGGTGGACCGACCTTCAACCTCAACGGCCAGGTCGTCGGCATCAACACCGCGATCTTCTCGCCATCTGGCGGCAGCGTCGGCATCGCCTTCGACATTCCCGCTTCGACCGCCAAGCAGGTCGTTCAGGACCTGATGAAGAGTGGTTCGGTGCAGCGCGGCTGGCTCGGCGTCGAAATCCAGCCGGTCACGTCCGACATCGCCGAATCGCTCGGTCTGAAGTCCAACAACGGCGCGCTGGTTTCCAGTGCCCAGGACAACGGGCCCGGCAAGAAGGCCGGTATCACTGCCGGTGACGTGATCACCCAGGTCGACGGCAAGGACGTTGCTTCGCCGAAGGAACTGGCACGCCTGATCGGCGCCTTTTCGCCCGGCAAATCTGTCGACGTCACCGTATGGCGCGCCGGCAAGAGCCAGACGGTCAAGGTCGATCTCGGCACTCTACCCACCAGTGACAAGCAGGCATCAGCCGACCAGCCGCAGCCGCCCGCTCCGGCCAAGCCCGACACTCTGGCCGATCTCGGCCTGACCGTCACCAAGTCCGAAAACGGCAAGGGGCTTGTGGTGACCGACGTCGACCCCGACAGCGATGCCGCCGATCGCGGTATCCAGCCAGGCGACGTCATCACATCAGTCAATTCGACCGAGGTGAACGGCACAGACGACGTCACCAAGGCGATGACCGACGCAGTCAAATCCGGCCGCAAGGCGGTGCTGATGCAGATTACCCGCGACGACACCAATCGTTTCGTCGCACTGCCCGTCGCCAAGGGCTGACGCTGTTCGACTTTTCCCGTGCGGCCGTTTCAAACACCCCCGAGCCGCCGCACGGGAAAGCGTGGAGGAGCGCGTTAGTCAGTCATCGTGCTCTCCCCCGGCGGCAGCGGGCTCCCATCGCCCGCTGCCGCACTATCGTCTGAAAGCCTGATATTTCGGCTGAAAGCGTTCCGGCGGTCTTGGCGCAACCACAACGGGGACAAGGACTTTATCGCGTACGGCTTCGGATGATCTTGATCTCGATGCGCTTTGGCAAAGGCCACAATGCAGATGTCTGCCACTCAACGTTCCGGCGAAATCGCGTATAACAGTCCTATGAAGATTCTCGTCATAGAAGACGATCGCGAGGCCGCGGATTACTTGCAGAAAGCCCTTACCGAGGCCGGCCACACCGCGCATGTCGCTGGTGATGGCGAAACCGGCTTCGCGCTCGCCGATGCCGGCGACTACGACGTGATGGTCATTGACCGGATGATGCCGCGCCGTGACGGCCTGTCGGTCATTGCCGGTCTGCGATCCAGGGGCAACACGACCCCGGTGCTGATCCTCTCGGCGCTCGGCGAAGTCGATGACCGGGTCACCGGTCTGCGCGCCGGCGGCGACGACTACCTGACCAAGCCCTATGCCTTTTCCGAGCTTCTGGCCCGCGTCGAGGTGCTGAACCGCCGCGCCAGCGCCAAGGAAGCCGAAACCGTCTACCGCGTCGGCGATCTCGAACTCGACAGGCTGTCGCATTCGGTCCGTCGCGCGGCGCGCGAGATCACGTTGCAGCCACGTGAATTCCGCCTGCTGGAATATCTGATGCGCCATGCCGGCCAGGTGGTGACGCGCACCATGCTGCTCGAAAATGTCTGGGATTATCATTTCGATCCGCAGACCAATGTCATCGACGTCCATGTCTCGCGGCTGCGCGGCAAGATCGAGAAGGGCTTCGACAAGCCCATCCTGCATACGGTTCGTGGCGCCGGCTATATGCTGAAGAGCGGTTAGCGGCGGCATGGCCCTTTCCGTGCCAGCCATCATGAAGACGACGGCAGCGCGGCTTTCGGCGCTCTACCTCCTGCTCTTCGCGCTCTGCGCGGTGGCGCTCGTCTTTTACATGACCTCCCTTTCGGCGCGCATGCTGACGGCGCAGACCCAGGACACCATCAATGACGAGGTGCTCGGTCTGGCCCGCGCCTATCAACGCGGTGGCCTGCCGGTGCTGGTCCGTGTGGTCGAAGCGCGCTCGCGCCAGCCTGGCGCAAACCTCTATCTGATCGCTGACGCCAACGGCCAGATTCTGACCGGCAATGTGCAGAGCCTTGAACCGGGCGTTCTCGAAACCGAAGGTTGGACCAGCAGCCCGTTCTCCTACCAGCGCTTTGGCGAAGGAGAGCTCGAGCGTCTGCGCAATCTGCCCGCCGAGCAGGGCACCAACCAAACCGAGCAGAACGACCCGCAGGCCCAGGGCGAAACGGGCCACAATGCCATTGCGCTGGTGCTGCGGCTGCCAAATCAGATGATCATGCTGGTCGGCCGTGACCTCGGTGAGCCGGAGCGTTTTCGCGCCGTGATCCGTCGCGCCCTGATGCTGGCGCTCGGCATGATGGGGCTTGGCGGGCTGCTGATCTGGTTCTTCGTCGGCCGCGCGGCGCTGAAGCGCATCGACAGTGTGTCGGAGGCCAGCCGCCGCATCATGGGTGGCGACCTGACCGGCCGGCTGCCGGTGACCGGGACCGGCGACGAGTTCGACCGGCTTTCCGAAAACCTCAATGTGATGCTGGCCAGGATCGCCACGCTCAACGAAGGCTTGAAGCAGGTTTCCGACAACATCGCGCATGATCTGAAGACGCCGCTGACGCGGCTGCGCAACCGGGCAGAAGCGGCGCTTTCGGGCAAGCACAAGACTGCCGACTACCGTCAGGCGCTGGAAGGCACCATCGCCGAGTCCGACCAACTGATAAAGACCTTCAATGCCATCCTGATGATCTCCCGGCTGGAGGCTGGCTACTCCTCGGAGAACACCGACCGCGTCGATCTTTCCGAGGCCGTTCGCGATGTCGTCGAACTCTACGAGCCGGTGGCGGAGGAGGCGGGCGTCTCGCTTAAGACCGACGTGCGGGAGACGGTTTTCGTCAACGGCAACCGCGAACTGATCGGCCAGGCGCTGTCGAACATCGTCGACAACGCCATCAAATATTCGACCGACGCCGCTCAGCCGGCTGTGCGCGTAGCCCTTGAGCGAGCCGGCACGGATGTTCGGCTCTCGGTCATCGACAATGGCCACGGCATCCCCGACGACGCCGACCGTGCCCGCGCGACGGAACGTTTCGTGCGGTTGGAAAAAAGCCGATCGCAGCCGGGTTCCGGCCTTGGCCTCAGCCTCGCCAAGGCCGTCATGACGTTCCACAATGGCCGGCTTGATCTCTCGCCCGGCAATCCTGGACTGTCTGTGGTCATGAGTTTCCCGGCACGGGAGAATCACTGATGAGCACGGCTGCGAGGGCGACGGACTGGCTGCTGAAGCCGGCGATCAGTCTTGCCCCGTTAGACGAAGACCGGGCGCGGCAAGAACTGGCCGAGATCGCCTCCGCCGCAGGCGAAGAAGGGCTGACCAGGCTGGCCAAGTTCCTGGCCCGTAAAGGGGAGGGCCAGGATCTCTTGGCAGCCATCTTCGATCTGTCGCCCTTCCTGCGCGATACGGCTCGTCGCCGGCCACGGATTCTAGACGGGCTGTTCGAGCAGACTGTCGAGGTCCGGCTGAAAGCGATCGGCGCCACCATCGACCAGGCGCCATTGGCCGAGGAGGTATCGGAAGCCGGGCTCATGATGGAACTTCGCCAGTGCAAGGCCGAGGCACATTTCCTGATCGCGCTGGCTGATCTTGCCGGCGAGGCCGAAACGGCGCTGACGGTTCGGCGGTTGAGCGACCTTGCCGATGCTTGCACCCGTGCGGCCGTCGACTTCCTGCTGCGCGACGCGCATGGCCAGGGCAAGCTCAAACTGCCGGATCTCGACAACCCATCGAAGAAATCGGGCTGGATCCTGCTCGGCATGGGCAAGCTTGGCGCGCACGAGCTGAATTTCTCCTCCGACATCGATCTCGTGGTTTTCTTCGACCCGGAAGCGCCGGCCGTGATCGATCCGCTCGACGCCACCGAATTGTTTTCCCGCCTGACGCGCCGCCTGGTTCGTATCCTGCAGGATCGCACCGAGCACGGTTATGTTTTCCGCACCGACCTGAGGCTGCGCCCCGATCCGGGTTCAACCCCGCTGGCGATCCCAGTCGAGGCCGCACTACGCTACTATGAAGCGCGCGGCCAGAACTGGGAGCGCGCCGCCATGGTCAAGGCGCGTCCGGTGGCCGGTGACCTGGCCGCGGGCGCCTCCTTCCTCAAGGAGCTCCAGCCCTACATCTGGCGCAAATACATGGACTACGCGGCGATTGCCGACGTCCATTCGATCAAGCGACAGATCCACGCCCACAAGGGTCATGGCGAGATCGCCGTCAAGGGCCACAACGTAAAGGTCGGGCGCGGCGGTATCCGCGAAATCGAGTTCTTCGTCCAGACCCAGCAGCTCATCGCCGGCGGACGCTTTCCGGAACTGCGTGGCCGCGAGACCGTGCCGATGCTCGGCCAGCTCGCGGCGCGTGGCTGGATCACCACCGATGCGCGTGACGCGCTGGCGCGCCAGTACTGGTTCCTGCGCCGTGTCGAACATGCCGTGCAGATGGTTGCCGACGAGCAGACGCACACGCTGCCGGATGACGATGAGGGGCTGGAGCGAATCGCCCGCATGCTGGGTTTTGCCGATTCTGCTGCCTTTTCCCAAGCGTTCCGCGCTTCGCTGCAGCAGGTCGAACGCCATTACGCGGCACTCTTCGAAACCGCGCCGGAACTCTCAACCGGCATCGGCAATTTGGTCTTCACCGGCGATGTCGACGATCCCGATACGTTGCGGACCTTGCACGGTCTCGGCTTTCAGCGACCAAGCGACATCTGCCGCGTCATTCGCGGCTGGCATTTCGGCCGCTATCGCGTCACCCAGTCGGCGGAGGCACGCGAGCGGCTGACGGAACTGACGCCGGCGCTGTTGCGGTCCTTTGGCCAGACGCGCAGGGCTGATGAGGCCCTGTTGCGCTTCGATGAGTTTCTCGCTGGCCTGCCGGCCGGCATCCAGCTGTTTTCCCTGCTGCAGTCCAATCCGGCCCTGCTCAAGCTTTTGGCGACAATCATGGGTGCGGCACCCCGGCTGGCAGCGATCATCACGCGCCGGCCGCATGTTTTCGACGGTTTGCTGGATCCGGCCTTGCTGACGGAGCTGCCGGACCGCGCCTATCTGTCGGCGCGACTTTCCGCCTTCGTCGAGGGCGACCGGCTGTATGAGGACGTGCTCGACCGGCTGCGCATATTTGCCTCCGAGCAGAAATTCCTGATCGGTGTGCGGCTGCTGGCCGGCTCGATCGACCCGGTGCGCGCCGGCCACGCCTTTTCCGACCTGGCAGATCTCACCATCGAGGCGGCGCTGCAGGCGGTGACAACCGAATTCGCAGCGCGCCACGGCACGATTGCCGGAGGCGTGGTTTCCCTGCTCGGCCTAGGCAAACTCGGCAGCCGAGAGTTGACCGCCGGCTCGGATGTCGACCTGATCCTGCTCTACGACCACGCACCGGATGCCGAGGAATCCGATGGCGATAAGCCGCTGGCGCCTTCGCATTACTACACCCGCATGACGCAGCGGCTGATCGCGGCGGTGTCCGCGCCGACGGCGGAGGGGGTTCTCTACGACCTCGACCTGCGCTTGCGGCCATCGGGCAACAAGGGTCCGGTGGCCACCCATATCGATGCCTTCAAGAAGTACCAGCGCCAGGAGGCTTGGACGTGGGAGCACATGGCGCTTTCGCGGGCGCGTGCCATTGCCGGCGACGCCAGCCTGTGCAGCGAGGTCGAGGCGGAAGTGGCGGCGGTGCTCGGCCAACCGCGCGATGCGGCAAAAGTGATGGCCGAGGCCTCGGACATGCGCGCCATGATCGAAAAGGAAAAGCCGCCACGCGATCTCTGGGACATCAAACTGATCCCCGGCGGCCTCATCGATCTCGAATTCATCGCTCAGGTGGCTGTGATCACCGGGCAGGTCGAGGCCGGGTTACGTGCCCCGGCCGTGCCAATTGCACGCGCCACCGGTACGGCCGAGATCCTGTCGCATCTGGCGCCGGGTTTCGCCGATGCCGGGGTCAGGCAGGAGCTTGGCGATGCCTATGCGCTCTATCTGGCACTGACCCAGATGACGCGGCTGTGCCTCACCGGAGCCTTCGAGCGCGACGATGTTCCGCCCGGGCTTTCGGATCTGCTTCTGGCGGTGACAGACCTGCCGGATTTCGGTGTGCTGGAAGCACATCTCAAAGAGACGTCGCAAAAGGTCAGGAAAGATTTCGACCTTTTGCTTCGTACGGGATGATCGCGACGAGCGGCTGTCTCGGACCGCATCGGGGGTGACGATGCAACAGGAGAAGACCATGAGAAAGACAACCAAACTTGCCCTTGCCTTCCTAGCCTTGGCCGGTGCTGTCGGCTCCGCGGCCTACGCCGAAAACAATGTCAGCGCAAAAATGCGCGAGGGCACGATGATGCGACTCAACAAGGCGATGAAGGATTCGAACGGCACCATCACCTTCGACCAGTTCTCCGACGCCATGAACGCTCGGCTGAAGAAACTCGTCGCCGACAATGGCGGCAAGCTGACCGTCGCCCAGCTCGCCGAGGCGCTGGAGAAGGCGCGCTTCGAGCAGATGGCCAAACGCATCATCGCCCGCTACGACACCAAGGGCGACGGCACCCTGACGGCAGACGACATCGCCGGTCGGGAGAAGAAAATCTTTGCGATGCTCGACAGGAACAATGACGGCAAGATCGAAAAGGGCGAATTGCCGAAGGGCGGCCGCTTCGGCCGCCACCGCCAATGGAGTGACGACGGCGACGACAGCGATATGCAGTGAGGCTGTCTGGAGTAGGCTCCGGCGGTGCAGGCCGGAGCCTGCTGCTCAGGCCGCGGCCCTGATCGCCGACGCGGCTTTCTTCACCGGAATGCGCACCGATACGATCGTGCCGACACCTTCGGTCGAACGGATCTTCAGCGCGCCGCCCTGGAGTTCAGCCAGCGAGCGCGAGATGGCGAGGCCAAGGCCGGACCCGGCGTGACTCTTGGAGAACTGGTTCTGCACCTGTTCGAAGGGCCGTCCGAGTTTGCCGAGCGCATCCTTGGGGATGCCGCAGCCATTGTCCTCGATCGTCAGCACCAGCGCGGCGGACGTGTTGCGGGCCCTGACCGATATGTGGCCTCCCTGGCCGGTGAATTTCACCGCATTGGACAAAAGGTTGATGACGATCTGCTTGATCGCACGGCGGTCGGCGATCAGCGTCAGCGCGTCGGCGATGCGGGTTTCCACGGTGATGGCCTTTTGCGCCGCCTGCAACGATACGACGCGAACGGTTTCGCTGATCAGCGGGCCGAGGTCGATCTCTTCGCGGTCCAGCGAGAACTGGCCAGCCTCGATCTTGGACATGTCGAGAATGTCGTTGATGACGCCCAGCAGATATTTGCCGCTGCTGTTGATGTCGGTCGCGTACTCCTCGTAGCGCTCCGATCCGAGCGGGCCGAACAGCCCCTGTTCCATCAGTTCGGAGAAGCCGATGATCGCGTTCAGCGGCGTGCGCAACTCATGCGACATGTTGGCCAGGAACTCGGACTTGGCCCGATTCGCCGCCTCGGCGCGTTCGGTTTCCTTCATATATTTGCGGTTGAGGTCGACCAGTTCGCGCGACCGCTCCTCTTCCGCCCGCCGCGCGAGGCTGAGATCATGGATCGTCGCCATCAGCCGGCGCTCGCTGTCGACCAGCTTCTCCTGGTGCAGCTTGATCTGGGTGATATCTGAACCGACGGCGACGATGCCGCCATCCCTGGTCTTCAGTTCGTTGACCTGCAGCCAGCGGCCATCGGCCAGCTGCCGCTCGAAAGTGGCGCCGCCTTGCAGTCCGCTGGTGTTGGCAAGCCGCCGCTCGGAAGCAAAGGCCTGCATGCGTTCTTCAAGAGCCGCGCGTGTGACGCCCGGCATCACATCACGGTCCGAAAGCCCGTTGTCCTGCTGGTATTTGGAATTGCACATGATCAGGCGCTGAGCCGAATCCCACAGCACGAAGGATTCGTTGATGTTCTCGATCGCTGTTCTGAGGCGAAGGTCGGCGGCCTCGGAACGCAGCGCCAGATGACGCTGTTCGGTGACGTCTACGGCGATCCCGATCAGCTGGATCTCCGGCGCTTCCGGATCGATGACTTGTGCGCGTGCGCGCATCCAGACCCATTGGCCGTCGGCATGCCGCATCCGGAACACCTGGTCTATGTGGTCGATCTCTCGTGCGACAATTCTATTGGCAAGCTCGAACAGGTCGCCGTCCTCGGCGTGGATGATCTGATCGACCTCTCCGAAGGACAGCATCGTGTCGCAGGGCTTGTAGCCGAGCATGTCATACATCGATCGCGACCAGTACATCTTGCCGCGCACCATATCCCAGTCCCACAGGCCGCAGCGGCCGCGAACCAGTGCCATGTCAATGCGCTGATGCGCTTCGAGGTAGATGCGGTCAGCCGCCTGTGCGCGCGCTGCCTGGCCGAAATAGGCATAGAGAATGACGATCAGCACACCGGCCGTCAGCACGAACAGGGTGACGTTCAGCGAAACAGTCTTGCGCCAGGCTTCGAAAACCGCGTCCTGTGGCACCAGGGCCGCCGCAGCACCCTTCTGGCCATTTGCCAGGCTGACCGCCGCATACCAGTCCCGTCCGTCAATGTTAACTTCCATGACGCCGGCGCGATCGCCGAACATGAACAAGGGTTGGCCGCCCTCGACGAGGCCGTCGAGCGAATGGCCTTGCCATGGGGTCGAGCGCGGCGTCACCGCGATGATCTTGAAAGCACCGTCGGTGATGACGAGCACATGGCTGCGGCCCATCGCACCCTGACGGCTTGTGGTCTCCAGCAGATCCTGGATGGCGCCAGGCACCGTGTCCGAGGTGGTGGCGAGCGAACTGGCCAGTTGGCCCGCCGCCAGCGTCAGGATCGCCTTGGCATTGCGCTCGACATCGTCGCGCTCGTTCAGCAGCGACAGTACGCGCAGCGCCGCGATGACGATCAGGAAGGTGATGATGAGGACGGGTATCGATCGGCGCAGCAGCGGTTCGGCGGCCAGAAGTCGTCGGTAGGCCGGTTCGGCGATGAGCCGCGTATTCCCGGCAAGACCGTCGCTGCGCGTCTCGCGATGCGCAAAAGCCGTCCCTTCGGGCGCGCCCCACGCGTCCGCCTTCGCCATAAATGGCACTCCCCGAATTTGCCTATGCTGCTTTGATCCGGCAAACGCCGCACATCCGAATCGTCAGTAAAGAATCAAAGGTGATTCGCCTTGTCCAGTGGCCCGGCGAAAAAAGATTAAAAATCGACTAAAATAATGCCGAAACGGCCGATCCTCCCTCGGGCGCAAGCCAAGTCTAAGCCAGCGTGCGCTCGACGATATCCCTCAGATCCGCCGACAGGTTATCGGCGTTGGCGATCGAAAGCAGCGCCTCCCGGGCTTTGGCCTGCCGCGAAGGTTCAAGCGAACGCCACGATCTGAGCGCCGTCGCCAGCCTTGCCGCCACCTGCGGGTTGCGCTTTTCGACCTCGAGCACTGTTTGCGAAAAGAACCGGTAGCCTTCGCCGTCGGCTCGGTGGAAGCCGGTCTGGTTGGCACTGGAGAAGGTGCCGATCAACGACCGTACCCGGTTCGGGTTGCCCATCGAGAAGGCCGGGTGGTTGGTCAGGGCCCTCACTGTGTCGACGGTTTGCGATCCCGGGACGCTGGCCTGGATCTGGAACCATTTGTCCATGACCAGCGGGTCGGAGCCATAGATCGTCTCGAAAGCCGCGAGCGCCTTGATCGCCTCGGGCGAACCGTGGTGACGATGCGCGAGCACGGCGAGTGCGGCCGCGCGGTCGGTCATGTTGGTCGCAGACTGGAAATGCCCGGCGGCGAGGGCCGCTCCGCCCGGCTGCAGCGATAGATAATCCAGCAGGGTGTTGCGCAAGGCGCGTCGCCCGGCGCTCGCCGCGTCAGGGCTGAACGCTGCCTTGTCGGCAAGGCTGAGGTACAGGCTCGAAAAAGCGCCGCGGTTTGCGGTGCCGATCGCCAGCGCCAGCGCCTCGCGGGCCGCATAGATGGCGTCGGGGTCGATATTTCTGCCGATGTCGCGGGCAATGTCGGCTTCGCCCGGCAGTGCCAGCGCCAGCGCCCGATAGGCCGGTTCGAGCGTTTCGTCGCCGGCGATGCTGCCGGCGAGTTCGGTCAGCCGCGCCGCGAAGTCGGGCTGCTTGCCGCCGAGGATCTCGCGGAAGGCTGATATCAGCGCATCGGTCAGCAATGTGTTGAAGGCCTGCCAGCGCGAGAAGGCGTCATTGTCGTGACGGGCGAGGAAGAACTGGTCATCGGCTTTCTGCTCGACCGACAGCGTCACCGGCGCCGAAAAGCCTCGGTTGAGCGACACGGCCGGGCGTTCGGCGACGCCTGAGAACCGCACCATGTGGCGGCGCTTGCGGACATGGATGACGCCGTCCTCGATGCTGGCGCCCTCGACGCCGCTATACTCCACGGCCTTGCCGCCGGCGCCGATCAGGCCGAAGGCGAGCGGGATGTGCATCAGCCGCTTGCGGCTTTCGGAAGGCGTCGGCGGCACCGACTGCTCGATTTCGAGCGTGAATTCTTGCGCGGCCGGATTGTGCGTCGAACTGATCGTCAGGTTGGGCGTTCCTGCCTGATGATACCAGAGCGCGAACTGCGACAGGTCGCGGCCGGATGCATCCTCGAACACTTTGATGAAATCCTCGATCGTCGCCGCGTCACCGTCGTGCCGCTCGAAATAAAGGTCCATGCCGGCGCGAAAGACCTCGGCCCCGAGAATCGTACGGATCATTCGCACAACTTCGGAGCCTTTCTCGTAGACCGTCGCCGTGTAGAAATTGTTGATCTCGCGGTAGCGGCGCGGCCGCACCGGATGCGCCAGCGGGCCCTGATCCTCGGGAAACTGGTGGGCGCGCAAGGTGCGCACCTCGGCGATGCGCTTGACCGCCCGCGAGCGCTGGTCGGCGGAGAATTCGTGGTCGCGGAAGACCGTCAGCCCTTCCTTCAGGCAAAGCTGGAACCAGTCGCGGCAAGTGATTCTGTTGCCTGTCCAATTGTGGAAATACTCATGCGCGATGATCGCCTCGATATTGGCGAAATCAGCGTCCGTCGCGGTCTCGCGATCGGCCAGCACATATTTGTCGTTGAAGATGTTAAGGCCCTTGTTCTCCATCGCGCCCATGTTGAAGTCGGACACGGCGACGATGTTGAAGACGTCGAGATCGTATTCCCGTCCGAACGCCTCCTCGTCCCATTTCATCGACCGCTTCAGGGCGTCCATCGCGTAGCCGGCCAGCTTCTCCTTGCCGGGCTCGACATAGATGCCGAGCTCGACCGCGCGGCCGGACAGGGTGACGAAACTGTCGGCGAGCTGGCCGAGATTGCCGGCCACCAGCGCGAACAGGTAGGACGGCTTGGGGAAGGGGTCGTGCCATCTGGCATAGTGCCAGCCGTCGCCCAGATCGCCTCTGTCGAGCGGGTTGCCGTTGGACAGAAGCAGCGGCGCCTCGTCACGCAGCGCTTCGATCCGCACCGTGTAGACGGACAGGATGTCGGGCCGATCGAGGAAATAGGTGATGCGGCGAAAGCCTTCGGCCTCGCACTGCGTGCAGTAGACATTGCTCGAGCGGTAGAGGCCCATCAGGGCTTCGTTGCCGGCCGGCGCCAGCTCGGTCTCAATCAGCAACTGGAAGCGATGCGCGGCCGGCGGCTTGAGAATGGTCAGCTGATCTGGGCTCGCCAGCAGATCCGCCGGTTTCACCTCCTTGCCGTCGATCTCGATGCGCTTGAGCGTCAGGCCGTCACCGTCGAGCACCAACGGAGCCGACGCGGATACGCCGTCACGTCGCTCGACGGTAAGCAAGGCGGTGACGCGCGTTGCGTCTGGCGAAAGGCGGAAGGTGAGGTTGGTTTGCGGAATGAGGTAGTCGTTGGGGCGATAGTCTTCGAGCTTGAAGACCTGGCCGGTGTCCGTGCGCATTCCGTGGCTTTCCTGTCGATTGCGTCGGCGGCGGATTGTGTCCGCTGTCCAAGAAATTTGAAGTCCGCGCTCTTTACACGAAACGGCCCCTCGACAAAACTAAGGCAATGCCTATTTCAGGCGTTCTTCTCCCGTCATCATCACGAGGCAACTCATGACCGTCGTCACACCGAAATTCGGCATGGGCGCATCCGTGCTGCGGCGCGAGGATGCCGCCTTCATCCAGGGGCAGGGCCGCTATACCGACGATATCCAGCCGGCTGGGGTCCTGCATGGCTATGTCCTGCGCTCACCGGTCGCCAAGGCCAGCTTCACCATCGGTTCGACCGAGGCCGCGAAGACGGCGCCTGGTGTGCATCTGGTGCTGACCGGCAAGGATCTTGCTCATCTGGGAGATCTCAGGTCCGGCGTCATGCAGGAACAGCCGGACGGCACCAGGGCGCCGACGCGCGACATCCCGATCCTGTGCCGCGACCGGGTCCACTATGTCGGTGATGCCGTTGCCTTTGTTGTCGCCGAGAGTCGCGCCTTGGCGCAGGACGCCGCGGAGCTGATTGACGTCGACTATGACAGCGAAGACGCGGCTTCCGGGACGGCAGCGGCGCTTGCCGAAGGCGCGCCGCTGGTCTGGCCGGAACTCGGTTCCAACCGCGCCTTCAGCTACCACATGGGTGACAAGAAAAAGACCGACGCGGCTTTCGCGAAGGCCGCCCATGTCACGCGTATCGAATTCGTCAACAATCGGCTGGTCTGCAACTACATGGAGCCGCGCTCGGCAATCGGCGAGTGGAACGTGGAGGAGAACCGCTTCGTGCTGACCACGGGGTCGCAGGGCGTGCATTCCATGCAGTACATTCTGGCCGGCCTGTTCAAGATCAAGAAGAATCAGCTGCGCGTCATCACGCCGGATGTCGGCGGCGGTTTCGGGCCGAAGACCTTCGTCTACCGCGAATATCCGCTGGTCCTGGAGGCGGCAAAGCGGCTTGGCCGCCCGGTCAAATGGGCCGGCGACCGCACAGAACACTTCCTGACCGACGCACAAGGGCGCGACAATGTCGTGACGGCCGAGATGGCGCTGGACAAGGATGGCCGATTCCTCGGCATGAAGGTGTACCTGCTCGCCAACATCGGCGCCTATATCTCGCAATACGGCCCGTTCATTCCCTATATCGGCGTCACCATGTCGACCGGCGTCTATGATATCCAGGCGCTCGACGTCTCGGTCACCGGCCTCTACACCAACACCTGCCCGGTCGACGCCTATCGCGGTGCCGGCAGACCGGAGGCAGCGTTCCTGCTGGAAAAGCTGGTCGATGCCTGCGCCCACGATCTCGGCCTGCCTGTCGATGAGATTCGCCGCCGCAATTTCATTCGGCCGGAACAGTTTCCCTACCGCACCCAAACCGGTCGTCTCTACGACACCGGTGAATTCGAAGGCCATATGGAGCGTGCCATCGAACGGTCCGAATGGAAAACGTTCCCGGCGCGGCTGGCGCAGTCGAAAGCCGGCGGCAAGATCCGCGGCCTCGGCATGGCGACCTATATCGAGGCTTGCGCTTTCCCCGGATCGGAACCGGCCTTCGTCGAACTCAACGGCGACGGCACGGTGACGCTGAAAATCGGCACCCAGACCAACGGGCAGGGGCACGCCACTGCCTATGCGCAGTTCCTGTCGGAAAAGCTCAATCTCGACATCGACAAGATCCATGTCCGCCAGGGTGACACCGACGAGCTGAAGGCTGGCGGCGGCACCGGCGGCTCGCGCTCCGTTCCGCTCGGCGGCGTGTCAGCATCGCGGGCCGGCGAAGACCTTGCCAACAAGATCAAGCGCATCGCTGCCGATGAGCTGGAAGCCTCGGCCGGCGACATCGAGCTGTCTGATGGCGCTGCCCGCATCGTCGGCACCGATCGTTCGATCGATTTTTCCACCATCGCCAAGGCCGCCAAGACGCCTGATGATCTCAAAGGCTTTGGCGAGTTCGTGCAGGACGAATGCACCTACCCGAACGGTACCCATATCTGCGAGGTCGAGATCGACCCGGATACCGGCGCCACCGAGATCGTCCGCTACACCATTGTCGACGATTTCGGCGTCACCGTGAATCCGATCCTGCTCGCCGGCCAGGTGCATGGCGGTGTCGTGCAAGGCATCGGCCAGGCACTGATCGAAGACACGATCTACAGCGAGGACGGACAGCTTTTGACGGCGAGTTTCATGGACTACGCCATGCCGCGCGCCGACAATTTCCCGTTCTTCCATTTCGAGACCCGCAACGTGCCTTCGACCACAAATGCGCTCGGCATCAAGGGGGCAGGCGAGGCCGGCACCATCGGCTCGACTCCCGCCGCACTCAACGCGGTCACCGACGCGCTCTGGCGCGCGTATGGCGTCAGGCACATCGACATGCCGGCAACGCCGGCGCGCATCTGGGCAACCATCCGCGAAGCTGTGGGAGCGTGAAAGCCGCCCACGGCAGCCCCACAGTCAGCGACCATGCTGGCGGGCACAACACGCTCACCGGCATCATGCTCAAGATCGTGTCGGTGGCCGTCTTCGTCGGCATGCAGACCTGCATCAAGGCCGCAGGCACCGTTCCAGCGGGCCAGATCGTCTTCTTCCGTTCTTTCTTCGCGATCTTCCCGATTATCGCGTTTTTGACTTTCAAGGGAAAACTCGGCACTGCCTTCACCACCAAGCACCCGCTCAACCACATCGCCCGCGGCCTTGTCGGCGTCGGCGCCATGGGGCTCGGCTTTTTCGCGCTGACCCGGCTGCCGCTGCCGGAGGCGATCACGCTGAACTACGCGCAGCCGCTGCTTGTGGTGGTATTCAGCTCGATCTTTCTCGGTGAAACCATACGCGTCTATCGCTGGAGCGCGGTTGCGGTCGGCCTGATCGGCGTGCTGATCATCTCGTGGCCGGAATTGACACTGCTCAGTTCGGACCAGGCGCTCGACGACCAGGAGGTGCTTGGCGTCATTGCCGCCCTTGTCGCCGCGGCGATCTCGGCGGTCGCCATGCTGTTGGTGCGCAATCTCGTGCAAAGCGAACGCACCGCGACCATCGTGCTGTGGTTTTCGGTGACGGCGAGCGTCATGTCGCTCTTGTCGCTGCCGTTCGGTTGGCGGATGCTGACGCCGCTCCAGGCGGCTCTTCTGGTTGCCGCCGGCTTCTGCGGCGGCCTCGGCCAGATTCTGATGACGGCAGCCTATCGCCATGCCGAGGCCTCGGTGGTGGCGCCGTTCGAATATAGCTCGATGATCCTTGGCCTGGTCGTCGGCTATCTCGTCTTCGGCGACGTTGCCACGGTTCACATGCTTGTCGGCGGCCTAATCGTTGTTGCCGCCGGGATATTCATCATCTGGCGCGAGCGCCAGCTTGGCCTGGAGCGCACTCGCACCCGCAAGGCGTCTTTGCCAGAAGGCTGATTACGACTGTTCTGCCCGCTCCTTCGCCAAGCGTATCAGAACCGTCCTCGTCTGCTCATCGGCCGGGAAAAACGATTCGATCGCCAGTTCCGACAGTGTCACGTCGAGTGGTGTGCCGAACACCGTGATGGTGCTGATGAACGACAGCACCTGATCGCCATGCGCCAGCCTGAGCGGGTGCACGATGGCATTCGGCTCGACCGGCGCCGGCCGGCTGCATTTCAAACCGGACGGGTAGCTGCGCAACTCGCGCTCCAGATCGACCAGCACCGGGTCGCCGCTGGCGTCAATCTGGTGTTTGAGACGCTCGAGCAGATGCGTCCGCCATTCCTGGAGATTGACGATGCGCGGTCCGATGCCGCCGGGATGCAGGCTGAGGCGAAGCACGTTGACCGGCGGCGCCAGCAGCGAAGCCTCGCCGACATCGGCAAGGAAGGGAGCGATGGCGGCATTGGCCGAAACCAGGTTCCAGTGGCGGTCGACAGCGAGTGCCGGGAATGGCTCATGCCCCTTCAGCACGATCTCGACCGCCGCCATCGCCGGCGCCAATGTCTTGTCGGTCAGCGAGCGCTCGCCGAAGCTCGGCGCAAAGCCGGCGGCGAGCAGCAACTGGTTGCGCTGCCGGAGCGGGATCGAAAGCTGTTCGGCCAGATGCAGCACCATATCGCGCGAGGGCGCGGCGCGGCCGCTTTCGACGAAGCTCAAATGCCGCTGTGAGATCTCGGCCTCCATGGCGAGTTCGAGCTGTGACATTCGTCGGCGCGTCCGCCATTCGCGAATGAGGCTGCCGGCGGAATTTTGGGCTGATGTCATGGAGGCATGGTTAGAGCGGCGGACAGCTGATTTCAATTACCTGCGAGGTTATGGTCCTGTCCTTTTCCCACAAGGGAGGGCCGCCAAGCGTCTAGCCAATCGCCCGCAGTTTCGCCTTCACCTCAAGCAAATCCCGCCACGCCAGCTTCTTGTGCGACGGCGTTCGCAGCAGATACGCGGGATGCAGCGTTGGCATGGCGGGAATGGCGACGCCGGATGCCGTCGTGTGGACGCGCCAGTTGCCGCGCAGGCGCAGGATGCCTTCGCTGGTGTTGAGCAAGGTCTTGGCCGACGGACCGCCGAGGTTGATCAGCACTTTCGGATTGACCAGTTCGATCTGCCGCTCGATGAATGGCCGGCAGATCTCGGTTTCGTGCGGCGTCGGCGTGCGATTGCCCGGCGGCCGCCACGGAATAACGTTAGCGATGTAGACCGAGGTCCGGTCGAGCCCAATCGCCGCCAGCATGCGGTCGAGCAGCCGACCCGAGCGGCCGACGAAGGGCACGCCCTCGATGTCCTCGTCGCGCCCCGGCGCCTCGCCAACCAGCATCACGGCGGCTTCCGGGTTGCCGTCGGCGAACACAAGGTTCTTGGCCGTGGCTTTGAGATTGCAGCCGTCGAACGCCGCCATGTGCTGGCGAAGCTCGTCCAGGGTCGTTGCCGTCGTTGCCAACTGGCGGGCCAGCGCCGCCTGCGCTTCGTCGGGAACCGTCGCCGACGGTGCGCGTGCAACGGGTGGTGCATTTGCTCTGTCGATGGCTTCGGGGCGAGACACGGTCGTCGAACGCTGCTGCGCGGCGGTATTGCCCGAGGGCGTCGCCGTCGGCGCACGCTCCATCGGCTTTGGCACGATCTCGGCGAACCGGTTCACCGGCTGGTCTTCAAGCGGCTCGTCGACGCCCACGCTGGCATAAAAGGCCAGCAGGTCGGCAATGTCTGGTCTGTTATGTGAGGAAGCGGCAGTCATGCCGGCACATTCGCCCCCATGACGGCAATTTGCAAGGCTGGCTGCTTGTTCTACCCGGTCGGTATGCGTGGATCCTGCACCAGATAGAAGGTCCAGCGCGGCGTATAGTCGGTCATCAGGAATTCGAATCTGGCGGTCTTCAGCGGGTCGACCTTGCCATTCCGGAACAGCAGTCGGTCATAGGGTTCGAAATCGCGGTCGAAATCGGCGAAATTGCTCGACCAGATGTTATCGGGCGTCTTGTTGCGCTGGTCGAACGAAAGTCCGTCGCCGAACACGCTCGGCTGATTCAGCATCTCCTGCAGCTCGAACTGGAATTCGATCCAGGCCTGGCCGCTGTTGTTGAGCACGTCGATGCGCATATACATGATGCCATTGGCGAATGCGCCGGCCGGGCCGAAAGCCTGGATCGGCTTTGTCGTGCGGATGGTCAGGGTCACCGGCGTTGACGAATTCAGCTCTTCGGTGATGACCAGCGGATCGTCTCTCGTTCCAATGCCTGAAGCGCCGGTGATGTGGAAGCCGCCAAGCTCGTCGGAGAAGGAGTAGGCGCCTGCCGCCCATACTTTCACTTCGTCCGCTGCGGCATGGCCCGGAGCCAGCACCAGAGGGGCCAAAAGGAGCGCCCCGCAGACACGGCCGGGCGTGAAAAGAAAGCGCGTCGGTGAAAAGCCGGCTGGCTCAGGAAAGCGCATGGTTTGAAGTATGGCCGATAAGCAAGCCGTCGAACAATTAAAAACGTGGGCGCGCTGCGCCTCGACGGGGCAAAGCAGCCGCCCCAGCACCGCAATGCGCGACTTTTTGGCCAAAACGGCATTGTCACGTTTGCGCCGGTTTCCTGTCGCCGATTGATGCGCTATGCAGCGCAGGAGCCAGCAAGATGCCGGAATGGGATAAGCCAGTGCGGAGGGGTTGATGAGCGACATCGAACGCGAAAGCATGGAATTCGACGTGGTCATTGTCGGCGCCGGCCCGGCCGGCCTTGCCGCCGCCATCCGCCTCAAGCAGGTCAATCCCGAACTCTCGGTCGTCGTCCTGGAAAAGGGCGGCGAGGTCGGCGCCCATATCCTCTCCGGCGCCGTCGTCGATCCGATCGGCATCGACCGGCTCTTGCCGGGCTGGCGCGACGAGGATGGGCATCCCTTCAAGACGCCGGTCACAGACGACCATTTCCTCGTTCTGGGCCCGGCAGGCTCGTTCCGTCTACCCAACATCCTGATGCCGCCGCTGATGAACAATCATGGCAACTTCATCGTCTCGCTCGGCAATGTCTGCCGATGGCTGGCAGGTAAGGCCGAGGCGCTCGGCGTCGAGATCTATCCCGGCTTCGCCGCGGCGGGCCTGCTCTACAATGACGCCGGCGCCGTTACCGGCGTGGTGACCGGCGACATGGGCGTCCAGAAGGACGGCACGCATGGTCCGGGTTTCGCGCCGGGCATGGCGCTGATGGGCAAATATGTGCTGATCGGCGAAGGCGCGCGCGGCTCGCTCGCCAAGCAGCTGATCGCCAAATACAAGCTTTCCGATGGCCGCGAGCCCGGCAAATACGGCATCGGCCTCAAGGAACTCTGGCAGGTCAAGCCAGAGAACCACAGGCCGGGCCTGGTCCAGCATTCGTTCGGCTGGCCGCTCGACATGAAGACAGGTGGCGGCTCTTTCCTCTACCATCTGGAGGACAACCAGGTGGCGGTCGGCTTCGTCCTCCACCTCAACTACAAGAACCCCTGGCTGTCGCCGTTCGACGAATTCCAGCGCTTCAAGACCCATCCGGCAATCAGGGGCACCTTCGAGGGCGCCAAGCGCCTGGGTTATGGCGCGCGCGCCATCACCGAGGGTGGCTGGCAGTCAGTGCCGAAACTTTCCTTCCCCGGTGGCGCGCTGATGGGCTGCGCGGCAGGTTTCGTCAATGTGCCGCGCATCAAGGGCTCCCACAACGCGGTCCTTTCGGGAATGCTGGCGGCCGAGCATGTCGCCGAGGCGATCGGCGCCGGCCGTGCCAATGACGAGCTTTCCTCCTACGAGGCTGCATGGCGGGACACCGACATCGGCAAGGACCTGAAGAAGGTGCGCAACGTCAAGCCGCTCTGGTCGCGCTTCGGCACCATCATTGGCGTCAGCCTTGGTGGCCTCGACATGTGGCTGAACACGCTGTTCGGCTTCTCGCCCTTCGGCACGCTGAAGCATGGCAAGGCCGACTATGCCACGCTCGAGCCGGCCGCCAAGCACGAGAAGATCGCCTATCCGAAGCCGGATGGCGTGCTGACCTTCGACCGCCTGTCCTCGGTGTTCCTGTCAAACACCAATCACGAGGAAAACGAGCCGGTCCATCTGCTTGTCGGCGACATGGACCTGCAGAAGCGCTCCGAGCATGATGTCTTTGCCGGACCCTCGACACGCTATTGTCCGGCCAGCGTCTACGAATGGGTCGACAAGGACGGCAATGCCGCCGCCGATCCCGCGGCAAAGGACGTGCGCTTCGTCATCAACGCGCAGAACTGCGTCCACTGCAAAACATGCGACATCAAGGACCCGAACCAGAACATCAACTGGGTGCCGCCACAAGGCGGCGAAGGTCCGGTCTACCAAGGTATGTAAGCTACGCGCTGGCTGGACCGTCTCGCCGGCCGCACGCAAAATGCCGGTCATGGCCGGGGTTGCCGGGCATGTGAAATATTAGAACTGTTGAAACTGCCGCGCGCTTGTGGTTCCATCCCCTGACGACAGGGAGATGGCCAATGCGCTTGGCGGTTTTAGTATGCCTTGTGGTGATCGGCGCTGTGTGCGGTTCGGCTTCGATGGCCTCGGCTGGCACCAGGGTGCTGATCAAGACGCGGACCTATGACATCACCGGGAACACTGGCCTGGCGCTGATGAAGGCGATGGACCGCAAGGGGCCGAAGCACGGCTTCATGACGCATGCCATCGCCCAGACGGGCTACACCGTGGATTGGAACCTTGACGCCGGCCAGGACAATGGCTTCTGCCGCCTGCGGCGGGCCGACGGCACGCTCAATCTGTTTTACACGTTTCCGCATCTCGCCTCGGCCACCGCGCCGGCGCTCCAGAAGCACTGGTCGCGGTTCTTCGCCGGCGTCCGCGCTCACGAAGAAACCCATGGTCGCATCGCCAGGGAAATGATGCGGGCCATCGAAACATCCATCTCCGGCCTCAGGATTGCCGACGACCCGTCCTGCTCCAAGACACGTCGCGAGGCGCAGCGGCGCATCAAGGCTACCTATGCCGCGTATGAGGTAAAGCAGATCGCCTTCGACGCCCGCGAGCATCGCGACGGTGGCCATGTCGAGCATCTGATCACCGCTTTGATCAAGCCTTGATCTCTTAACCTGGCGTCCTGCCGGTCTGGACTATCGCTGCGGTCGCGGTTTCATGATCATCGACCGGCTTCTGTTGTGCCCCCCTGAGCGAGAACTCCACCATTACCGGCAGGTGATCCGAGCCAGTGTCCTCCAGCCGTGTTGCGGAATGGATGGTCAGCCCGCCCTTGCTGAAAACCTGGTCGATCGGCAGGCCGGCGAAGCGCCGCACGAAGTCCGGCAGCCTGATTTGGATCCAGGTCGGTCCGGCGGACGGCATGACGGTCAGGCCGCCGAGCGAGGCGACGCGCCGGACGGCAGCACTCCACGGCACGGCGTTGCAGTCGCCCGCCATGATGGCTGTCTCGCCGAGCGCGGAGAGCGATTCAGCAAGTTCGCCGATCTGCCAGTACTGCTCGCGTGGCCACGGCCAGCTGAGATGGATAGCGGCGACATCCACGTCAATGCCGCCGAAGTCGACGGTCGCTGTCGCCATGGCGCCGCGCCGTTCGCAACGCGCCTCGGTGCCGGCGGCAAAGGGCCGCCGCGAGATCAGTGCGACGCCGAATATCCCGTTGGGATAAGGACAGAGGATCCGGTATGGATATGCACTGCTGATATAGCCAAACTCGGTCGTCCACATCGCCGACACCTCGTCGAGGGTGATCACGTCGGGATTGGTCCGGCCGATCAGCGACAGCACCTTCTTCGGCGTCGGATTGTTGTAGCGCAGGTTCATCTGCAGCAACTTATAGATCGCACGATCTTCGACCTTGGCTTCATAGGCAGCCTGAACCGGCCATAGACTGGGCAATGTATTCAAGGTCGTGGCAAAGGCCGCCACGGCAAAAAGCAGTGCCACGGCCGCTTGCAGGCGAAATGTCGTGGCCAGCAGCGGCAGTGCGCAAAGCGCCATCAACACGGCAAGGTGGACGCGGAAATGCGAGAAAGAATCGAAGGCCGGATGCAAGGTACCTAAGAACCCGGCGACCAGCGCAACCGAGAACATCATCAGCGCGATAAATGCCAGTGATGCCGCCATGTGTCGACTGCGTCTCATCGGGTCAGGTCCGCGCGGATGGTCGGAAAATACCGGCTTGGTTATCGGCAGAAATGCGGCCCAATCAAGATGACGAGATGCTCGGGCAGCGCACAGATCATCCTATTGGAACGCGGTCTCCGAAAAACTTCTCAGTTTGCGCGAATGCAGCCGATCCATCGGCATTTCCGCAAGCTTTTCCATCGCCCTGATGCCGATGGTCAGATGCTGCGCCACCTGGCGCTTGTAGAATTCGGTCGCCATGCCGGGCAGCTTCAACTCGCCATGCAGTGGCTTGTCCGAAACGCACAGCAGCGTGCCGTAGGGAACGCGGAAACGGAAGCCGTTGGCGGCGATGGTCGCAGATTCCATGTCGAGCGCGATCGCCCGCGACTGCGACAGGCGCTGCACCGGGCCGCGCTGGTCGCGCAGTTCCCAGTTTCGGTTGTCGATGGTGGCGACGGTGCCTGTGCGCATGATGCGCTTCAAGTCGTAGCCGGACAGGCCGGTGACTTCGGCGACGGCTTCCTGCAACGCCACCTGGATCTCGGCCAGCGGCGGGATCGGGACCCAGACCGGAAGATCGTCGTCGAGGACGTGGTCCTCGCGCACATAGGCGTGCGCCAACACATAGTCGCCCAAAGCCTGGGTATTGCGCAGCCCGGCGCAGTGACCGAGCATCACCCAGGCATGCGGCCTCAGCACGGCGATGTGGTCGGTAATCGTTTTGGCGTTGGAAGGCCCGACGCCGATATTGACCATGGTGATGCCTCCATGGTTCGGCTTCTTCAGGTGATAGGCCGGCATCTGCGGCAGGCGAGGCGGCGCGACCCCGAGACCGGGCGCGCTTTGTCCGGCCAAGGTGATGACATTGCCCGGCTCGACGAATTCGGTATATCCGCCGCCGCCATCGGCCATCAGGTCGCGAGCGCGGGCAACGAATTCGTCGATGTAGAATTGGTAGTTGGTGAACAGCACGAAATTCTGGAAATGCTGTGGCGTGGTCGCCGTATAGTGCGACAGGCGATGCAGCGAATAGTCGATGCGCTGCGCCGTGAAGGGCGCCAACGGCCTCGGTTCGCCCAAGGCCACTTCGAAAGTCCCGTTGGCGATCTGGTCGTCGGTGCCGTCGAGATCCGGCACGTCAAACAGGTCGCGGATCGGCCGCTTGATGCGTTCGGCCGCCGCGCCGTCGACATGGGTGCCTTCGAGAAAGGCGAAATGCAGCGGGATCGGCGTGGTCGATTCCGACACCGTGACCGCAACGCCATGATTGCGCATGATCAGACGCAACTGCTCGACAAGGTAGCTTTCGAACAGGGCGGGCTGGGTAATGGTGGTCGAAAAATGCCCAGGCGTCGGCATATGGCCATAGGCCTGACGCGAGTCGATCTGGGTGAACGAGGTGGTGGTGACGCCGATCTCCGGGTAGAAGGCCCGGTAGCGCTTACCACTGTCGCCGCCCGCCGCCGCCAGTTCAGCAAAGGAGTCGCGCAGGAACTTGGTGTTGCGGTCGTAAAGCAGCCGAAGTGCCGCGACGGCCTTTTCGGCGCGATCAAAGCTTTGCCGGCCAAAAGGCTCCGGCATGACGACAGATTCGATGGCCTGAGGGTAGATTCGCTTTTCCATGACTCAATATAGAGATTTGGATCGGCACTTGGGAGGGGTGTAGCGACCGAAGGCGGCCTAAGGGTCGTTTTTCTTTCCGCGGCATGTCGCCCGAGAGAGCGCAGCGATCTTTTGGGCGACATGCACGAATCGCCGTTATCCGCGCTGCAGGCTGACCAGGAGCACAAAGCCGATCCCGGACTTCTTCAAAGCCGGTGCTTCGATCGTCGAGCCGGCATCGGCGCGCATCATCGGCACGGCCAGAACCGGAGCGGCCAGAACCGCCAGGATAAGCGCCGCCCGCGGCAGAAGCCGAAGGGTCTTTAGTGCGGTGGCGGCGATGCGGTTCATGGTGTTTCAGCTTTTCTTTTTGAGGTCTGGCTCTTTTGTTTAGTTGCGAAGGTGGGTGGGGCAGGCGAGGCGGCAGGTTCTGGAACTGGCTTCGTCCCATTCGCGGGCCGGACGACCCGCTTCAGCGACGAGGATGGCGAAGAACATTCCAAACAGGCTCATCAGCAGGCAGACGATGGTGAAGCGGCGAGCAAGCATTGGTCGGGTCTCCTTCAACACGCCGGAGAATGCCCTGATGCAACTGAACCGGCCCTGATGCCGGCGTTCATCTGCGGTTCAAACTGATTGGCGGGCTTTTGGCGTCGACGGCGCCTGTTTCGGCAGGATGCCGAGGTTAGGGCGTTGCGCCGCGACAAACGAAAACGGAGCCCGTCAGAGCCCCGTCTTCATGTCACAAGGATATATATATCTGTATATAGGTCGATCAGAGCTTGTGCCAAATCTGGCTTTTGCAGATCAGTCCGCCGAGCACGCAGCCGCTCATCTTGAGCGAGCTGCCGGAAAGGGTCGCCTTGCCCGAATAGGTTCTGTCGTTTGCCGGATCGGTGATGTTGCCGGCATATTTGTTGTCGCCAGCCGCCTTGAGCGAGCCGATGGTTTTTCCGGCATACTTGCCGGACTTGAGCGTGATGGAAAACGAGCCGCCGCCAACGATGGCCGCGGTGTCGCCGGCCTGCGTCTTCCAATCACCCTCGATCGGATCGGCCGATGCCGCACCCGCCACGATCAATGTGGCCGCAAGAGCCAGGCTCACTTTTCGAAACATGTCTTCCTCCCTTTGGATGTCCGACCGGATGCTCCGCCCCTCGCCGGTCTGCCGCTTACGCTAACGTAAGCTAATCCAGCTCCTGGCAAAACAAAAGCGGTGCCGCTGCGGAAGACTTTCGGATTCTTGAAAGCGTCCGAATGCGTCCCATCGGCGAGAAAATGAAATGACCGGCGCAGCGCCTTTGTCTCCCGTGGTTAGCAAAGTCTTGACTTGGCAGCGGAGGATTTTTGTCAAATTTGACGCAAGCTCGCTGAATTGCTGGCTTTGTATCCTTAACGAATTTCCGCGTTTACCTCTTGTTTTAGCTTTGTTTTCCTCAAATTAAGCACGCCATTTAACGACGGATTCAAGCCTGCACGGCATTCTCGAAAGCATCGGAAGAGCAGCCGCAAGCACGAAAGAAGGCAGCTCTCAGGAGCCTGACAGGGGCCGGAAAACAGGGGATTGAAATGGCACGTTTTGAAATGCTTGAAGCAGGTTTCGGCGCCATGGGGGCAACTGCCCAGGCCGACATTCTTTTCGAACTGGGCATGATGTATGCGACCGGCCGCGATTGCGAGACCGATGTCGTTGCCGCCCACAAATGGTTCAACATTGCCGCGATCAAGGGCTCGGTCCGCGCCGCGGAACTGCGTTCCGAACTGTCGGCGGCAATGTCGAAGGTCGAGATCGCCAAGGCGCTTCGCGAAGCCCGCGAATGGATGACCATCCACTAAGATCTGCCTACAGACCTATCGAAGACAGGGAAGCTCCGGGATCAAGACCGCACAGACGGCCAGACCCGGCACGACAGAAGGCCGCGCAAGACGGTCGATGACCTCCAGGAAAAGTGTGAAGCGGGTTTCCGTCCGGAATCGCGTCAAAACAAAGAGTTAGAGCGGTTCGCCGTTTCCGTGAGACGGTGAAATGCCCAAAGTGGAATCCGGTTCTCTCCGACAAACGGAAACTGTTTGCCCCGGGATCATGCTCTGAAGAAAGAGAACGCGGCAGGCCGCAAGGTCCAGTCGCGCACGACACGGGGAGGGCGAGCGGGATTTTTAGGCGCGGGGCGCTCGGGAACAGCTCGACAGGCAAAAGCCGCGACCGGCCGGAACAAGGCCGGCGCGGCTTTTGCCCTGTTTGCCGCGGCGCGTTGCAGGCCCAATCGAGTGCCGCCAATGCGCCTAGACAGGTCCAAGGAAGGGTGAAATTGTCCCGCCTCTCTGGAAGAAGTGCGGCCGGAGCGGCCGCGCGTGAGTGGAGGAGTTCTACTGCAATGAAAAAATTGGGTATTTTGAACGCGGCCATTTTCGGCCTGATGATGAGCACGCCGTTCGCATTCGCCGACGACATCACTTTTGCGGTGGTCGGCCCGATGACCGGACAACTCGCCACCATCGGCGATCAGTTCAAGCAGGGCGCGCAGGCCGCTGCTGACGCGATCAACGCAACGGGTGGTGTCGAGGGCCGCCAGATCAAGCTGAGTATCGAAGACGACCAGTGCGATCCCAAGCAGGCAGTGTCGGTCGCCAACCGCATCGTCGCCGACGGCGTCAAATTCATCGACGGCCATGCTTGCTCGGGTTCCAGTATTCCGGCCTCGGCGGTCTATGCCGAAGCCGGTGCTCTGATGATGACCCCAGCTTCTTCCAATCCGGTGCTGACCGACGCGGCGGCCAAGGCCGGCTGGCCGACGATCATGCGGCTTTATACGCGTGACGATGCGCAGGGCGCCTTCATCGGCCCATGGATCGCCAAGAAGTTTGCCGGCAAGAACGTCGTCGTCCTGCATGACAAGAGTGCCTACGGACAGGGCGTGGCTGACGCCGTCAAGGCAACGATGAATGCCGGCGGCCTCAAGGAAGTCTATTATGACGGCATCAACGCTGGCGAGAAGGACTATTCGGCTCTCGTCACCAAGCTCAAGGACTTGAAAGCAGACGTTGTTTATTTCGGCGGCTATCATCCTGAGGCTGGTCTGATCCTGCGTCAGTCGGCGGAACAGAACCTGAAGTTCCAGTTGATCATGCCGGACTCCATCGCTTCGCCGGAATTCTGGCAGGTTGCTGGCCCGGCAGGCGAGGGCACCATGTTCGTGTTCCCGTCGGATCCGCAGGCAAAGCCGGAAGCCAAGGCCGCCGTCGAGAAGATCAAGGCGGGCGGCTTCGTGCCGGAAGGCTTCACGCTGTTCTCCTATGCCGTGATCCAGGCCTTCGCCGAGGGCGTCAAGCGCGCCGGCAGCGACGATCCGGCGAAGGTTGCCGAAGCATTGAAGAATGGCACGCCGATCAGCACCGTCGTCGGCAATGTCACCTTCGACGAAAAGGGCGACCTCAAGAATGCCAGCTACGACATCAACCAGTGGCATAATGGAAAGTACGCGCCGATCGCCCAGTAACCGATCGCCCAGTAATCGTCGCCCTGGCGACTGGATAGGATGGCGAAATGGCCGGGCTCGTCCCGGCCATTTTCTCGTTTGCCCGTCGATAGCTTGCGGCCGTCAGCTCGCTACCGCGCTCGGGTCGTTATGCTCCTCCACGAACCGCACCAGCACCGTCCCGTCGGTGACCTGCGCGCCCTCTGTCGCGATCTCGGCGATCACGCCATCATGTGGCGCGGCGATGGTGTGCTCCATCTTCATCGCCTCGAGGATCAGCAGTGGTTGGCCCTTGATCACTGCATCGCCTCTTTTCACGCGCACCAGCTTGACCAGCCCCGGCATCGGCGCGCGCAAGCTGCCGACGCCTGCGGCTGCCTCATCGGCGCGTGCAAGCGGGTCCGGCACGGCGAAGGTGTAGCCAACGGCGCCTTCGAACACCGTGATGTGGCCTGGCCAGCGGGCGATGCGCGGTGCAGCGCGAAAATCATGCGAATTTGTGCTGTCATAGGGCGCATCGAGCGCCACCTGGAACCGTCCATCCGGCCGCAGCGAAACCTTTGTTACGATATCGTCATCGCCGAATTTCAGCCGTATGCGCCGCGCCACATTGTGGAAATGCGCATAGCCGGCAAGCGACGACCACGGATCGTCGGACGGCGGCGATGCTCCGGCGCCTGACGCTGCGACAGCGGCGGCGGCAGCGGTTTCGCCTGTCGGCGGCGGGACGATCGTCAATGTCTCCTGGTGCCTGCCGATCAGGCTGGTGTCGACGTCGCCCGAGCAAAAATCCCGATCGGCGGCAAGAGCGGCAAGAAAGGCGGTGTTGACGGTGGAGCCGGCGATCTCGGTTCGAGACAGCGCCGCACCAAGCGCTTCAAGTGCAGCCTGCCGGTCCTTCGCATGGACGACAAGCTTGGCAATCATTGGATCGTAATAGGGCGAGATCGCATCGCCCGCCCGCACGCCGGTCTCGATTCGCACCGTGGCGCCTTCGGGGATTGCATCCGGGAATTTCAGATGATGCAACGTGCCAGTCGCCGGCAGGAAACCCTTTGCCGCATCCTCGGCATAGATCCGCGCTTCGAAGGCATGACCGGTCAGCGCGATCTCGCTTTGTGTCTTCGGCAGCTTTTCGCCCGATGCGACCCGCAACTGCCACTCGACCAGATCGGTGCTGGTAACCATTTCGGTGACGGGGTGCTCGACCTGCAGGCGGGTGTTCATTTCCATGAACCAGAAGCGGTCGGCTTTCAGCCCCTGCGAGGCATCGACAATGAACTCGATGGTGCCGGCGCCGGAATAATTGATCGCCTTGGCGGCTTTCACCGCCGCATCCGTCATTGCCTTGCGTATAGCCGGTGTCATGCCGGGGGCAGGCGCCTCCTCGATCACCTTCTGGTGCCGCCGCTGCGCCGAGCAGTCGCGCTCGTAAAGATGCACGACATTGCCAAGACTATCGCCGAACACCTGCACTTCGATGTGGCGCGGCTTGTCGACATATTTTTCGACCAGCACGCGGTCGTCGCCGAAGGCGGCTTTCGCCTCGCGCCTTGCGCCGGACAACGCTTCGGAAAATTCATCGGGATGCTCGACCCGCCGCATGCCCTTGCCGCCGCCGCCGGCGCGCGCCTTGATCAGCACGGGATAGCCGATCTCGCGCGCCTTGGACGCAAGCAGCACGATCTCCTGCGCCTCGCCATGGTAGCCGGGCACCACCGGCACGCCGGCCTTTTCCATCAGCCGCTTGGCGGCATCCTTCAGCCCGATGGCACGGATCGAGCCCGCCGACGGGCCGATGAAGATGAGCCCCGCCGCCGTCACCTGGTCGACGAAATCGGGGTTTTCGGACAGGAAGCCGTAGCCGGGATGAATGGCTTCAGCGCCCGTCGAAAGGGCAGCCGCGATGATCTTGTCACCGCGCAGATAGCTTTCGCCGACAGGCGAGGCGCCGATATGCACGGCCTCGTCGGCCATCTCGACATGCAGGGATTTCGCGTCGGCATCCGAATAGACAGCAACAGTGCGCACGCCCATCGTCCGTGCCGTGCGGATGACACGGCAAGCGATCTCGCCCCGATTGGCGATCAGGATCTTGGTGAACATCGAGCCTCCCGGGACACAGTTTGCTTGAAGCGACGCAGGCGCTCCGTCGCGCCCCCCTCTGTCCTGCCGGACATCTCCCCCACGAGGGGGGAGATTGGCAGCTTCGACCTCGCCGCCTTGCCGTTGACGTAGGCGGACATTCCAGTTTTCCTATGCTGCTGAATCGATTGCGCCATACAGTTCAACCTTCTCGAATGGCAGCAACGGCCTGCCGGTATAGTTCAGCCGTTTGCTCGTCGAAGCAGCAGAAAATGACGATTTCCGGTCTGCTTGTCTCATTCAGGAATGCGTTGACAGTGTTGACGGCGATCCGCGTCGCCTCGTCTTTCGGGTAGCGGTAGACACCGGTCGAGATCGCCGGGAAGGCCACTGTGCGGCAGTCATTGGCGGCGGCGAGTTCGAGCGATCTGATATAGCAGGAGGCCAGCAACTCGGCTTCGCCCTTGCCGCCGCCCTGCCAGACGGGGCCGACTGTATGGATGATGTGTCGAGCCGGCAGCTTATAGCCCTTGGTGATTTTCGCCTCGCCGACCTTGCATCCGTTCAGCATCCGGCATTCGAACTCAAGCTCGCGGCCTGCGGCGCGGTGGATGGCGCCATCGACCCCGCCACCGCCGAGAAGCGACGTGTTGGCGGCATTGACGATAGCGTCGACATCCAGTTTCGTGATGTCGCCGGTGTGGATGCGGATACTGTCCAGCGCCTTGCTCATCTCACATCCTGAACACGCCGAAGCGCGTTTCCTCGATCTCGGCGTTGAGCGCGGCTGACAGGCTGAGTGCCAGCACGTCGCGCGTCTTCGCCGGGTCGATGATGCCGTCATCCCAGAGGCGAGCGGACGAGTAGAGCGGGTGGCCTTCATGCTCGTATTTCATCAGGATCGGCTTCTTGAATTTCGCCTCTTCCTCGGCGGTCCATTCCCCGCCCTTGCGCTCGATGCCCTCGCGCTTGACCATGGCGAGCACGGTTGCCGCCTGTTCGCCGCCCATCACAGAGATGCGCGCATTCGGCCACATCCACAGGAAGCGCGGTGAAAAGGCGCGGCCGCACATGCCGTAATTGCC
The DNA here is from genome assembly GCF_040323235.1 of Mesorhizobium sp. M0051. Lineage (NCBI taxonomy): Bacteria > Pseudomonadati > Pseudomonadota > Alphaproteobacteria > Hyphomicrobiales > Phyllobacteriaceae > Mesorhizobium > Mesorhizobium sp. M0051. The sequence continues at coordinate 146,402 of NZ_JAMYUT010000005.1, read as the reverse complement.
GGCGCCGAACGAACCGCCGATGATGATCGTCACCTTCGGCACCCGGGCGGTGGCGACGGCCATCACCAGCTTGGCGCCGTCCTTGGCGATGCCGCCCGCTTCGTATTTCCTGCCGACCATGAAGCCGGTGATGTTCTGCAGGAAGATCAGCGGGATCTTGCGCTGGCAGCACAGTTCGATGAAATGCGCGCCCTTCAGCGCGCTTTCCGAAAACAGCACGCCATTGTTGGCGATGATGCCGACCGGCATGCCATGCAGGTGGGCAAAGCCGGTGATCAGCGTGGTGCCGTAGTTCTGCTTGAACTCATCGAACTCGGAACCGTCGACGATGCGCGCGATCACCTCGCGCACATCATAGGGCTGGCGCAGGTCGGTCGGCACGATGCCATAGAGTTCATCCGCCGGATGAAGTGGCGGAATCGACTTCTGTAAGTTCAGGCTTACAGTCTTGTTCCGATTCAGGTTTTTGACGATCCGCCGGCAGATGGCGAGTGCATGGTCGTCGTCCAACGCATAGTGGTCGGCAACGCCGGAAAGCCGCGTGTGCACCTCGGCGCCGCCGAGATCCTCGGCGCTGACGTCCTCGCCGGTGGCCGCCTTCACCAGCGGCGGACCGCCGAGGAAGATGGTCGCCTGGTTGCGCACCATGATCGTCTCGTCCGACATCGCCGGCACATAGGCGCCGCCTGCCGTGCAGGAACCCATGACGCAGGCGATCTGCGGGATACCCGCCGCCGACATGTTGGCCTGGTTATAGAAGATGCGGCCGAAATGTTCGCGGTCGGGAAACACCTCGTCCTGATTGGGCAGATTGGCGCCGCCGCTGTCGACCAGATAGATGCAAGGCAAATTGTTCTGCAGCGCGATTTCCTGGGCCCGCAAATGCTTTTTCACCGTCAGCGGATAATAGGTGCCGCCCTTCACCGTGGCGTCGTTGACGACCACCGTCACCTCGGTGCCCTCAACGCGGCCGACGCCCGCGATCATGCCGGCCGAGGAAATCTCCTCGCCATACATCGACCATGCGGCGAACTGGCCGATCTCGAGGAACGGCGAGCCGGTGTCGAGCAATTGCGCGAGGCGCTCGCGCGGCAGCAGCTTGCCACGCGAGACGTGGCGCTCACGCGCCTCGTCCGAGCCGCCGCGTTCGACGGTGGCGGCCTTTTCGGCAATGTCGGCGACCAAGGCCCGCATGCGCTCGGCATTGGCGCGGAAGGTCTCTGAGGCGGGGGAGATTTGGGTTTGAAGTGCTGCCATATTATACCCCCTCCGCCATGATTTCCCGCCCGACCAGCCAGCGGCGGATTTCGCTGGTGCCGGCGCCGATCTCGTAGAGCTTGGCGTCGCGTAACAGGCGGCCGGTTGGATAGTCGTTGATATAGCCATTGCCGCCAAGCAGCTGTATGGCGTCCAGCGCCATCAGCGTCGCCTTCTCGGCGGCAAACAGCACGCAGCCGGCGGCGTCCTTGCGCGTCGTCTGGCCGCGATCGCAAGCGGCGGCGACGGCATAGACGTAGGCACGTGCGGCGTTCATCGTCGTATACATGTCGGCAAGTTTACCCTGCACCAGCTGGAACTCGCCGATCGCCTGGCCGAACTGCTTGCGCTCATGCACATAGGGGATGGCCACGTCGAGGCACGCCGCCATCAAGCCGATCGGGCCGCCGGCAAGCACGGTGCGCTCATAGTCGAGGCCCGACATCAGCACCTCGACACCGCGGCCTTCCTCGTGCAGCACGTTGTCGAACGGCACTTCGACATCTGAAAAAACCAGCTCGCCGGTGTTGGAGCCCCTCATGCCGAGCTTGTCGAGCTTTTGCGCCACGGAAAAGCCAGCCATCGTGTTCTCGACGATGAAGGCGGTGATGCCGTGTGATTTCAGCTCCGGATCGGTCTTGGCGTAGACGACCAGCGTCTGGGCGTCCGGCCCGTTGGTGATCCACATCTTGGTGCCGTTGAGCACGTAGCGATCATTGCGCTTTTCGGCGCGCAGCTTGAGCGACACGACATCCGAACCAGCGCCGGATTCCGACATCGCCAGCGCGCCGACGCGTTCGCCCGAACACAGCGGCGGCAAGAACTTTTCCTTCTGCGTCGGTGTCGCCCAGCGGTTGATCTGGTTGACACAGAGATTGGAATGGGCGCCGTAGGAGAGGCCGACCGATGCCGAGGCGCGCGAGATTTCCTCGACGGCGATCACATGCGCGAGATAGCCCATGCCGCTACCGCCGAAATCGGGGTCGGCCGTGATGCCGAGCAGGCCAAGCGCACCGAGTTCGCCCCACAGATGCGCCGGGAATTCATTCGAACGATCGATATCGGCGGCGATCGGTGCGATCCTGTCCTGGGCGAAGCGCCGAACCATATCGCGCAGCGCCTCGATCTCCTCGTCATGCCCGAAGCTGAGCGTGTTCGTGTACATGCTTTCCTCCCTGCCGCATGACCCCGAAAATCGACTTCGATTTCCGGAAGGGATCATGCGCGAAATTAAAGTGCTACAGCGTCCTGCGCGCGTCCAAAGGAACGCGCGACGCTGTAGGCGCCGATCTTCGCGCCGACGAGCCGCATGGTCATCGACAGATATGTCGCCGTCACTTCAGCGACCGACAGCCGTTCGCCCGGCCGAAACCAGACGATGACGCCGGTCATCATCTGGATCAGCGCCATGGCCGTCAGCCCGGTGTCGTCGATGCTGAAGGCGCCCACCTCGGCGCCGTCGCGCAGGATGGCGCGCAACTCCTTTTCGTAGGCTGTCCGCATGCGCAGGATCTGCGTCAGCCGTTCGGGCGACAGGCTGCGCAATTCCATGTTCGACACATGCGTGGCGTGCCGACGCTCGATATGAAAGGCGATGTGGTTCTCGACAAAGGCTGACAGCCGTTGCGCGGGATCCACACCCATAGGGCGGGCTGCTTCCCACGCGCCTGTGAGACCTTCCATGTGTTCGCGCATCAGCGTGAACAGAAGCTCTTCCTTGGTTGGAAAATAGCGGTAGAGCGCGGCAGCCTGGACGCCGACTTCGGCGGCGAGCTGGCGCATCGACATCGCCTCGTAGCCGAAACGCGCAATCAGATTGACGGCCGCCTCGCGGATGGCTGCCTCGGTCTTTTCACCATCGGATCCAGTCGTGCGTGCCATTGTCGGCCTCGTTTACGAGGCAATAATAAAACGAACGTTCAATTAATTCAAGGGCGCTGAATCAAATCCGCCATCATGCAACAATCCTGAACTCGACAAATGTGTTTCCGGGTGCCAACTCCTCGACGTCGACCCTGGAAACCAAAGCCCCGGACGGGCCCTTCCACAGTCGTTCGATCATTGTCGAGACCGCCTCGTCGAGGCCAGCAATCCGGGTCGTTACGGAACCGTCAGCTTCATTGCGAATCCAGCCAGCAAGACCGAGGCTAATGGCCTCGTCCCGGGCCCAGATTCTGAATCCGACGCCTTGCACATTGCCGTAGACGCGCGCCCGCACTTCCCTGCCAGCACCAGCCATGACGATCTCCAAGCCTGTCTCCTTGGAATCTGGCGCACTGCGCCGGGAAGGCAACCTGGGCATAGCTCATGACAGCTGTGCTCCCTTGCCTTCGAAATTTAATTGACTCAGTCCACTAATTTTTGAAAAATGCGGCTGCCCTTTGGGAGTTGGACGCAAATGTTGGACGAACGAAAAGCATTGGTGGCCGATATCAGGCGCTTCAATCGCTTCTACACGCGCACCGTTGGTCTTCTCGACGAGACGCTGACACAAAGCGCATTCACGTTGACCGAGGCGCGCGTACTTTTCGAACTCGGCCACCTTAATCGTCCGGCGGCTTCTGAAGCCGCTGGGGAGCGGGGCTTTCTTGCCAAGGCTTTCCATCTGGAGATGGGCCCAACGGCTTCCGATATTGCGAGGCAACTGCGGGTCGATGCAGCGTATCTGACACGAATTCTGCGCAAATTCGCCAGTGGGGGACTGACCGAGACGCGGACTGATCCGGCCGACAAGCGCCGGCGGATTCTGTCGCTCACGGCAAGAGGTGAGGCAGCCCTTTCGGAGCTCCAGGCTGCGGCGGATCGCGATACGGCACGGCTCATCGAGAATTTGCCTGACCACAGATTGCGGGAACTGGGTGGCGCCTTGTGCAAGGTCGGGGAATTGTTAGGTGATGCCTGTGAGAGCAGCGAGGTGACGCTGCGGCCGCACCGGGTCGGCGACGTCGGCTGGGTCGTGGAGCGGCAGGCCCGGCTCTATGCCGAGGAATATGGCTGGAACATCGAATTCGAGGCAATGCTTGCCGAGATTGGCGCCGATTTCATCCGCAATTTCGTGCCCGGCCGCGATTTCTGCTGGATCGCCGAGCGTGGCGAGGAGCCAGTTGGTGCGGTGTTCCTTGTTCATCAGGACGACGAGGTGGCAAAGCTGCGGCTGCTGCATGTCGAGGCGTCTGCGCGCGGCCTGGGCATCGGCAAACGCCTGGTCGCGGAATGCGTGAACCAGGCCCGCGCCTGCGGCTATAGCAGGCTGGTGCTGTGGACCAACGACGTCCTTGTCGCGGCGCGCGCTATTTACGAGCGCGCCGGCTTCAGGCTGGTCTCGCAACAGCCTCACCGCAGTTTCGGCAAGGATCTGACGGGCCAGACCTGGGAACTGGATTTGTAAGCGCGCCTTGTGATCCTGCTTTGCCTACTGGCGAATCCTAGTTCCCCCGCGCTGCGGCGAGTGCGCCCGGCAGATCCTCGGCAAAGATGTCCAACTCGTAATCGAGGCCGACGCTGACCCGGATGCAGCGGTCGAGCCGTGGCACCATCGGTTTGCGGATGAAAACGTCGCGCGACAGCAGGCCTTGCAGCACTTTCAGCGCAAAGGCGCCATCGCCGCCGCAGTCGATGGTGACGAAATTGGTTGCCGAGGCCAGTGGCTTCAATCCGTTCTGCTCGGCGATGCCGGCTATGCGTCGGCGGCCGGCAGCCACCCGCGCCACCACGCTCCTCAGATAGTCCTGATCGGCTAGCGCCTCGACTCCGGCGACCTGCGCCATGCGGCTGACGCCGTAATGGTTGCGGATCTTCTCGAAGTCGCGGATCACCTGGGCCTCGGCGATCGCATAGCCGCAGCGTATGCCGGCGAGCCCATACGCCTTCGAGAAGGTGCGCATTCGGATGACGTTTGGCCGCGAGATATCGATCGGCGGAAGCGCCGAGGCCGGTCCGAGTTCGCCATAGGCCTCGTCGAGCACCAGCATGGTGGTTTCCGGCAGCGCCTCGATGAAGCGGATGAGCTCGTTCGCCTCCCACCAGCTGCCCATCGGATTGTCCGGGTTGGAGAGATAGATCAGCGGCGCCTTGTTCTTGCGCACCGCCGCCAGCAGGCCGCCCAGGCTTTCCCTGTCGTTGTCATAGGGGACCGTGACCAGGCGCCCGCCGACACCGGCAATGTGGAAGTTGAAGGTCGGATAGGCGCCGAGCGACGTGACCACGGCATCGCCGGGCGCTACATACATGCGTGCCACCAGGGCGAGCAGGCCGTCTATGCCCTCGCCGACAACGACATTCTCGGCCTTCACCCCATGATGCGCGGCAACCGCTACCTTCAGGTCGTGATTGTCGGGGTCGCAATACATCCACATGTCGCGGGCAATTCCAGCCATCCGGTCGATGACGCGCGGCGAAGGCCCAAAGCTGCTCTCATTGGCGCCGATGCGAGCCCGAAAGGCGCGGCCACGCTCGCGCTCCTGCGCTTCGGGGCCGACAAAGGGCACGGTCGACGGAAGGGCGTCGACGAGAGGCGTGAGGGTAGGGCGCTGGCGCATGGCGAAGGCTCACTTGAAAAGGAAAAGACCTTCTTGCTAGCCTGCCCGCATGGTCGGTGCAAGTTGCCGACCGAGCCGCAATTCAATCAAAAAAACCCGGCGGTTGCCCGCCGGGTTTTCAATTTCGCCGAAGCGAAATTTATTAGAACGAGCGCTGGAAGCGGAGGAGACCGCCGACGCTGCTCTTCTTGGTGGCGCCAGTCCAGTTGGAGAAGTCGGCGTCGTCGAACTTGCCTGCATTGAGGTAGTCGACTTCGGCCGTGACGGTGAAGCCAGGAACAACATCATAGGCGATGTTCGCTGCGACGCCGAGGTTCTTGCATTCGTCATAAGAGATCTGAGCGTTGAACGAGGTCTTCTCGTTGAACTTGTAGGTGCCACCGCCCCACACTGCCCAGTTGCCGCCCCACTGCTTGAAGAAGCCGCGACCGCCAGCCGGAACGGCCCAGGTCGGATCCGAGAGATTGTCATCGGAACCATAGCCGCCCATGACCCACAGCTGTATGGCGTCGCTGGCATTCACGTCCAAGCGCACCTTGCCGGCGACTTCTTCGTAGTTGCTGTCATAAGCCACGACACCGGTGATGGCGCCCCAGCCCTGCGTGTACTTCACGCCGCCGACGACATGCGGAACATAGCTGTCGATCGTGCCAACCTCGCCTTCGCCTTCTTCGAGAGAGACCACGGCCGAGAAGCCGTTGCCTGCATCGAAGTAGTACTGGACGACGTTGGTGTCGAAATCGCCGTAGGGGACCAGCGTATCCTGGATGACGTTGCCGGCGTAGCCGATGAACGTATCGAAGGCCGATTCGTCCTTACCGACGCGCAGGCCACCAAGCTGGATCCAGGCGAAGTTCAACGAAACGCCCTTCATGCCGGCACTGTTGACAGAGCCGCCATTATCCACGCCCTCACCCAGAGCGCCGCTGCCCAGATCGGATTGGTGATTGCCGAAGTTCCAGCGGGTCTCGGTGTAGGTCTTCAAGGTGCCGAGTTCGGTTTCCTGGCCGGTCCAGGTCTTCAGCGTGAAGCGGGCGTTCTTGTACCAGGTGTCGTTGCTTTTACCACCATCCTCGTGATCGGCGCTTGTCGCTCCGTCGAACGAGCCTACGTCGCCACCGCCGATGTCGTAACGGACATAGCCGCCGATGCGCAGGCAGGTCTCGGTGCCGGGGATGTAGAAGTAGCCAGCGCCGTAGACGTCGCAAATCTTGACGTATTCAGCGGGTTCCGGCTCGGCGACGACGACGGCGTCGGCGGCGCGCGCACCGGAAACTGCGATCAGGGCCGCAGCGGAGCCGAGGAGAAGGCTCTTAATGTTCATTTTCTGACCTCCAGTCAAAAGTTAAAAAACGGGTCTGGGTATTCTTTGCTGAAGGACAGCGTTCCCTGCCCCATCCCCACTACCGAAAAAGATGCGCACCGCGCCGCTTCCTCGAAACCGACATTACCCATGAGGCGGCGGCGTTCAACCACGATCGTACCGGCGAAAGGGCTGTTCGGCTGCTATCCCCTGGCGTTGTTGCACAAATGACACGATTTGGCCTCACTCGGAAAGCTCTCGTTAACCATCGGGGCCGTCGCAACCCTTGTTTGCCGCCGAATCCGGCGATCGGCTGACGGAATCATGGCCATGTCCCGAGTCGCTAGCCAGGAAACTGCCGCAGAACCGCCGCATCCTTGGAAAGCCGCGCCACGGCGCGTTGCTATTTTTTCAGATAATGGCTTCTTTTTCCGAGATATTGGCTGGGGCTTGTTGATTGTGCCCGCGCTTTTCTTTATCCAGCGGCGCAACGGAGAGGTGGCCGAGTGGTCGAAGGCGCTCCCCTGCTAAGGGAGTAGAGGTCAAAAGCTTCTCGTGGGTTCGAATCCCATCCTCTCCGCCATCCTGCTTCGCGCTGCGCGCTTCGCAGGACAAGCCTCCCCTCCGTATAGCAGGATGCCCTACGAAGCCTCGGCGAAGGAGGGCCTTAAATCCTAGCAAAAACAATGCTTCCTGCTGCTTGGGACACGTCTTCCTTCCGCGAAGCGGGAGGTCTTCCTGTACCCTGGAATCCTTGCAAGACAGGTTTGGCAGTCTGCCTGCCGAGCCAAGGAGGGTGGTTCGCGTGGTATGTATACCTGCTGGAGAGCAAGGCAGTGGGAGGTGAACGCTATATCGGCGTGACTTCCGACCTGAAGCGGCGGATTGCCGAGCATAACGCCGGAAAATCCAGCCATACGTCCAAGTTCCTGCCACGGCGGATCGTCACGTATATCGGCTTCTCGAATCGAGCCAGGGCGACTTCATTCGAGCGTTATCTCAAATCCGGCTCCGGCCACGCTTTCGCCAACAAACATCTGTGGTGATGTCTGCATTGCGCTCTTCGAGGCGGCGAAAAATCCAACCATTCCCAGAGAAAGCCCAGCAATAACAGCCCTTTGCCGCGGAAAAACACGCGGCCGAAGGGCAGTTCTTGTTCGATTCTGACTGGAGGTCAGAAAATGAACATTAAGAGCCTTCTCCTCGGCTCCGCTGCGGCCCTGATCGCAGTTTCCGGTGCGCGCGCCGCCGACGCCGTCGTCGTCGCCGAGCCGGAACCCGCTGAATACGTCAAGATTTGCGACGTCTACGGCGCTGGCTACTTCTACATCCCCGGCACCGAAACCTGCCTGCGCATCGGCGGCTTTATCCGCTATGACATCAGCGCCGGCGAGGAAGGCAGCTTCAATGGTGCTCGCGCCTTCGACCATGAAGACGGCACCGTCAACGACACCTGGCACAAGCAGGCCCGCTTCACGCTGAAGACCTGGACCGGCCAGGAGACCGAACTCGGCACCTTGAAGACCTTCACCGAGACCCGCTGGAACTTCGGCAATGGTGATGGCGGCGTCGCCAGCAACCTCAACGGTGGCGTAAACAACGCCGTTTCGCTGAACTTCGCCTGGATCCAGCTCGGTGGTCTCCGCGTCGGTAAGGATGAATCGGCCTTCAATACGTTCATCGGCTACGCCGGCAACGTCATCCAGGATACGCTCGTTCCCTACGGCGATTTCGACTCCAACGTCGTCCAGTACTACTTCGACGCTGGCAACGGCTTCTCGGCCGTGGTCTCTCTTGAAGAAGGCTCGGGCCTCAAGGGCACGATCGACAGCTACGTTCCGCATGTCGTCGGCGGCGTGAAGTACACGCAGGGCTGGGGTGCCATCACCGGTGTCGTGGCTTATGACAGCAACTACGAAGAAGTTGCCGGCAAAGTCCGCTTGGACGTGAACGTCAATGACGCCATACAGCTGTGGGTCATGGGCGGTTACGGTTCCGATGACAATCTCTCGGATCCGACCTGGGCCATTCCGGCTGGCGGTCGCGGCTTCTTCAAGCAGTGGGGCGGCAACTGGGCGATCTGGGGCGGTGGCACCTACAAGTTCAACGAGAAGACCTCGTTCAACACCCAGATTTCGTATGACGAGGACCAGAACCTCGGCGTGGCGGCGAACATCGCCTACGACGTCGTTCCTGGTCTCACGGTCACGGCCGAAGTCGACTACGTCAATGAAGGCGACTCCAACTGGACTGGCATTCCGGCCGGTGAGGATAGCGCCATTGGCGGCATCCTCCGCTTCCAGCGCTCGTTCTAAGGGCTGGTTCCTTACAGGTGAAATCCAGCCCGGGCGCTTCAACGCCTGGGCTGTTTTTGTTTCGTGACTGGACTTGGTCAAGAAGAAGGAAAAGGGGGAATCGGTAGCTGAAAAGGTCTGAAGGTGATTTCGTGGGATCCCCCTCGGGTGGATGAAATCGACCGTCCGACTTAAAACTCTTGAAAGGACGTCTCCGAGCGGCTAGGTCTGGACCTAATCCACTGGGGGGCGTGGCTCACAATGACAAACGAAGCTATTCAAGAGGGTGTTCCCTCTGATCATTTTGCGGTATTCTCTTCTCAAAATTCGAAGTTTAAATACACGTACAACAAGATAAGAGAAGTAAAGTCGCACAGGGTTGGAGATCTTTTTTCAGCATATCGGGATATATTGTGGGATGACGGGCGGCATAAGTACAATGTCAGCTCGTTCATCGGCGAAATAGATGAAATTCTCCTTGGGGAGCGTTTCAGCGCCTTTGACCAGAGTACCCTGGACAACCTTATCGGCACCTTGCGTCAGCGCGGCAACAGCAACGCGACCATCAATCGAAAGATGGCTGCTCTCAGCAAACTGCTGCGCAAGGCTCATAAAATGGGAGATATCCACAGCCTGCCCGAGTTCCGCCGCCAGAAGGAGCGGGCGGGACGGATTCGTTTCCTCGAGAGGGACGAAGAAGCCAGGCTGTTCGCCGCCATCAAGAGCCGCAGCGAGGATGCCTACAGGCTTTCCGTCTTCCTGGTCGATAGCGGATGCCGTCTCGGCGAAGCACTCGGGTTGATCTGGAACGACATCCAGGAGCATCGCGTCAGTTTCTGGATCACCAAATCCGGCCGCAGCCGCACCATTCCGATGACCGAGCGGGTCAAGGAGGTCATCAAGCTGCCGCCCGCCGAAGGCCGCCGGCCCAAGGGACCGTTCACCAAGCTCAGCCAGGCACAGTTCCGTGCCATCTGGAACGATGCAAAGGCCGAAGTCGGCCTCGGCGCCGACGACCAGGTGGTGCCGCACATATTGCGCCACACCTGCGCCTCGCGTCTTGTCCAGGGCGGCATCGACATCAGGCGCGTGCAAATGTGGCTAGGCCACCAGACGCTGTCGATGACCATGCGCTACGCGCATCTGGCCACCAACGATCTCGACGGCTGTGTCATCGTGCTGGAAACGCCTCGATCGGCCCAGCCGGCCGGCAACTGCGCGCAAGGCTCCGTGTTTTCATCGCCTGTGACGGTGCCTTCGTCGCCGACCGCAGCGCGGAAACCAAGGGGCGAAGCCGCTGCAGCAAAGGAGTTGCCGAAAGCGCCCAGGAAAAGTGCAAAAGCCAAATAGCGACTGGAAGATCCAGCCTATACTATAGTAGCTTTGCCAGGACGCTGTTTCTTCTTGGGCGTTATTCAGGGCTATTCTGCTGTTCGGCCCGGTCGAGAAAAGCTGCAATGTCGTCGGGCAGGCTGCTGGTCTCGAGGAATGGTGCATGGCCCTGACCCGCGACGGTTATCGCTTCCATCTTGGAATGGCGCTCTCTCATCCGTTTCAGCGTGTCTGTGGACAGCAACTTCGAATTGGCGCCGCGTATGGTGAGCAGAGGAATCGCGGCCAACGCCTCGAATTGCGGCCATAGATCAGGCAGCGGCTGCGTCAGGTCGAGACTGGCAACCGTGTCGACCAGGTTCGGGTCGAAATCCGGCACCAGGCCACCATCCGTTTCGCGGTAGAGGGCCCATACCATTCGATCCCAATCCGCCCCGGCAAGGGCAGGGAAGTCCTTGCCATGCACGCTGCGCTGGGCGGCAGTCGCCTGTGCGCCGGTTTTCGGTGTCGGGTGGCGCTCGAGATAAGACTGGATGTGGGCGAGTCCAACCGCCTCGATCACCGGTCCGATGTCGTTGAAAACAATGGCTCTCAGCATAGCCGGCCGCATCATCCCAAGCACATGGATGATCAACCCGCCGCGCGACGTGCCGATGAAGGCCCCCTCGTTGACGCCGAGCGCCGCCAACCCGGCAAGGACGTCGCCAGCCTCGACGCCGACATTGTAGTTTTTGACGTCGGGATCGTAGGCGGATTTCCCGCGCCCGCGATAGTCGAAGGCAACGACCTTTCGCGGATTTGCCGCGCGCGTCGACAGGTAGAGCGCCAGCTCATGAAAATCCCGGGCATTGCGGGTCAGGCCGGCCAGGCAGACGACCGCCCAGGAGCCGGACTTGGTCTCGCCGTAGACCCGGGCATGGAGCTGGAGCCCATCCGTTGAGGCATAGAAAAAATCGGAAAAGCCTTCGTGGTTTGGCATGCGGATTCCTCCGTCGTGTAGATCGTCTGCGACTGCTACAGGCGGCGGCACGGACGGTCAAATTGAAGGAAGTAGCGCCCGAAATTTTGAAATTTGGCGGGACAGCACCCCCCTCTGGCCTGCCGGCCATCTCCCCCGCAAGGAGGGAGATGGAATTCCTGAGATGTCTGCCCGGCACGGAGCCCCACCCCTAACCCCTCCCCACAAGGGGGAGGGAGACTTCCGTTGGCGCTGACCCAGGAGAATCGCCTGTCTTTTCGGCGCCAAGAAGAATTAAACGCACGCGGCAGCGTTCCCTCCCCCTTGTGGGGAGGGTTAGGGTGGGGTTCTTCTTCGCAAGAATTCATACGCGATAGCCCTGCCACTTGCGGGAGGGATGCCCGGCAGGCAGAGGGGGTGTGAAGGGACTCGACTCAAAGATGTAGAGCGCTGGGCAAATACCGCAACAAGAAGGCTGGCACACCTATCATGCCTCAACTCCGCCCGTTCACCAGATCCCCCACAATGTCGTACTTGCCCGAAATACGCATCTTGTAGACCTCGTAATTCTCCATCACGCGCTGCACGTAACTTCTTGTTTCCGTGTAGGGAATCCGCTCGATCCAGTCGACGACGGCATCGATGTCCTTGCCGCGCGGGTCGCCGTAACGGGCCACCCACTGGCTGGCCCGGTTTGGGCCGGCATTGTAGCCGGCGAAAGTCAGTACGTAGGAGCCGTTGAAGCGTTCGAGCTGCTCGCCGAGGAACGCGGCGCCCAGCGTCGCATTGTAACCGGCGTCGGTGGTCAGCCGCATCTGCGAAAACTGCAATCCGGCCTTCTTCGCCAATTGCTTGGCGGTTCCCGGCATCAGCTGCAGCAGCCCGCGCGCGCCTGCGCTCGACACGGCGCCGATATTGAACTCGCTTTCCTGGCGCGCAATCGCATAGGCCAGCGCCTTGCCCGAGCCGGAAATGTCGGCCGAATCGGGAATGACGCCGAGCGGATGCGACAGCGCGCCGACATCGATGCCACGCGCGCCGGCGATCTTGCCGATTTTCAGCGCCATGAAATGGTTGCCTTGCTTTTCCGCAAGGACAGCCAGCAGCGCCAGTTCGCCCGGACTGGTCAACTGCCCGGCAAGGTCGCGATAGAGCGTCTCGGCGTAGCGGTCGTAGCCTGCTTCTTGCAGCCGCTTGATGGCGCTGACCGCCTCGCGGCCGGCAAAAGTCTGCCGGTCGGCGGCACTTGGCGAGGGATAGACGATGTTCAGCGCCTGCCGGCCGACACGTTCGGCGGCAAGCTGGCCGTAAAATGTCGTTCCGTAGGCAGCGGCGCGTGCAAAATAGTCCTTGGCGTTGCCCGGGCCACCGACTTCCGCCGCACGGCCGAGCCAGTAATAGGCACGCGACAGCGTCATTGGCCCCTGCGCTAGGTCGGCGATGCGCTCGAAATGCGTTGCCGCGAGCTTGGGGTCGTTCAGGCCACGCAGCGCGTACCAGCCGGCATGGAATTCGGCGTCCACCGCATTGGTGGCACTTTCGGCGGCGTGGCTTGCGACGATCCGGTAGGCCGTCTTCATGTCGCCCTGGTCGACCAGTTCGCGCGACAACACGCGGCGCTCGACCCACCACGCATCCGGATCGACCAGTGCATCGCGATCGGTCGGTGCCTGCATCACAATGGCTGCGGCGCCGGCAAAATCCTGTTGCTTGCGCCGATATTCAGCTTGCGCGAACAAATAGCCGGCCGAACGTTGTGCCGCCGGCACCGCCTTCAGCAGTTTGGCAGCGCTCTTGTCACTTCTGCCGACCGCTGCCCAGGCGTCCGCAAGCTGGCGCGCGCCGGCGAGATCGGCGATACGCAGTGCGGAATTTGCGCGGTCGGCATAGAACATGCGCTCCATGCGAAAACGGTGATCGGCAGCCGGGATCAGGCTGCCGAACTCCTTGATCAGCGCCGTCTCATCCTTGGCCTCCAGGATCGTGGTGCGCCAGAACGGTGACAGCACCGAACGCGCCGCCTTGACATTGCCCGATGCCACATAAGCGCGAGCAAGCGACATCACACCTTCGAATGTCTGCGGCTGGCTGCCGTCGAATGCCGCAATGATGACGTCTGGGGCAGGGTTCTCGCGATAAAGTGCGCGCTCGCTGTTCTTGCGCAGCGCGACGGTGCCCGGCCAGTTGGGCAGCATCTTCGCCGCGGCGGCAATGTCGCCGCTCGGAACCTTGTCGCCGCCATAAAGCGCGATCGCCCAGGCAAGGATGTGCTGGTCGAGCGAATGGGCGGGAAGGGCATCGCGCACCGCACGGGCGCTGGTACTGTCGCCAGCCGCTAGCGCATCCAGCCCGCTCTTCAAAAGGGCGACGCCGGGCGAGGTATCTTCTTGCGCTTTGTCCCGCAGATCGGGCATCGGAATGGCCGAGCTTGGCAACGGAATGGCCGAAGTGAGCTGTACATCGACGCTACCGCCGATCGCCATGCCCGGCATCAGCGAGAGCGTGGCGCCAAGCAGCGCGAAGAGGTGAGGCCTACTGGCCAGCATGATCTTTACGTCTTTCCCTGTCCTGGCATTCTACCAGCAGGCCGAGAAGGCTCGAAGCCTAAACTTAGGTCGTGAAGAGCTCGTAAACAAAGAGTTAGCGAGGCCGTTCGAATTGCGCTGCTGGCACCATCGCAATGCTTGCCGCGCAACAATGTCGAGACTATGGTGCGCCGCTTCGCTTTCGGCTAGAAGGCGCGCACGACAAAACACCGATGCATGTCGCCCAAGAACTGGATACCGGTTTTGGGACGATGGCCTGCATAAACAATGAAGTCCCAAGGAGTTGGACGATATGCTGAGAGGCTCGCTTACTGCGCTCGTGACACCGTTCGAAAAGAGCGGGCGTTTCGACGAGAAAGCCTTTCGCGCGTTCGTCGAATGGCAACTCGCCGAGGGCACGGCGGGACTGGTTCCCGTGGGCACGACCGGCGAGTCGCCGACGCTGTCGCATGACGAGCATCGCCAGGTCGTCAAGGTGTGCATCGAGGTTGCCAAGGGACGCGTTCCGGTCGTCGCCGGCGCCGGTTCCAACAATACCGAGGAAGCCGTCGGCCTGGTACAATATGCCGAGAAGGCCGGCGCCGATGCCGCCCTGGTCGTCACGCCCTATTACAACAAGCCGACACAACGCGGCCTGTACGAGCACTTCGCGGCTGTCGCCAGGGCGACCAAGCTGCCGATCATCATCTACAACATCCCGCCGCGCTCGGTGATCGACATGATGCCGGAGACGATGGGCCGGCTCGCGCACGACTTCAAGAACATCGTCGGCGTCAAGGATGCAACCGGCAAGGTCGAACGGGTCTCCGAGCAGCGCGCGACATGTGGCAAGGATTTCATCCAGCTTTCGGGCGAGGACGCTTCGGCGCTTGGTTTCAATGCGCATGGCGGCGTCGGCTGCATCTCGGTGACCTCGAACGTCGCGCCGCGGCTGTGTGCCGAATTCCAGGAGGCGACCCTGTCCGGCGACAGCGCGAAGGCACTGGAACTACAGGACCGTTTGCTGCCGCTGCACAAGGCGATCTTCGTCGAGCCTGGCGTTTCCGGCGCGAAATATGCGCTCTCTCAACTGGGCAAGGTCGAGAATGTGCTGCGCTCTCCGCTGGTCACGATCGAACAATCGACCGCAGAGAAGATCGATGCGGCGATGAAGCACGCCGGCTTGATTAATTAGCGATGAGGCGCCACCTCTCCACATCATGAATCAAGTCAGAAAAGCCGATCCCAACAACAAGACCGTTTCGGAAAACCGCAAGGCGCGGTTTTCCTACGAGGTGCTCGACACGATCGAGGCCGGCTTGGTGCTGACCGGCACCGAGGTCAAGTCGCTGCGCCAGGGCCAGGCCAACATCCAGGACAGCTATGCCTCGGTCGAAGGCGGCGAGATCTGGCTGATCAACTCGTATTTGCCGGAATATCTGCAGGCCAACCGGTTCAACCACGAGCCGCGCCGGCGCCGCAAGCTGCTGCTCAACAAGCGCGAGATGGCGAAACTGGCGCAAAGCGTCGACCGCGAAGGCATGACCCTGGTGCCGCTGAAAATCTATTTCAACGATCAGGGCCGCGCAAAGCTGCTGCTCGCGGTCGGTCGCGGCAAGAAGTTGCACGACAAGCGCGAATCCGAGAAGCAGCGCGACTGGTCGCGCGAGAAGGGTCGGCTCTTGAAAGAGCGCGGGTAGGTAAAACAGCGCGGGTAGGTTGGGGCCATTCGTTTGAAGAACCGGATTGTCCTCGTGGGTTTGGCCAGCCTTGCCGTGGTATGTTTGGTCGCAGCGGGCGGCTATCTCTATTTCAGGTCATTCTCGCCGGACCGCAATAGATATCCGGTCAGGGGCATCGACGTCTCCCATCATCAGGGCCGGATCGACTGGCGGCGCGTTGCCTCCGACGACGTCGCCTTTGCCGTCATCAAGGCGACGGAAGGTGGTGACCACATCGACGATGCCTTCGCGAGGAATCTGGAAGAGGCCCGGGCTGCCGGTCTGGCTGTCGGCGCCTATCATTTCTTCACCTTCTGCCGGCCAGGTGGCGACCAGGCGAAGAATTTTATCTCGGTGGTACCACGCGATCGGCCCTTGCTGCCGCCGGTCGTCGACATCGAGTTCGGCGGCAACTGTCCGCAGCGGCCAACGCCGGAGCAACTGAGCGCCGAACTGGCGGCGTTCCTCGCCCCTGTCGAGGCGGCGTTCGGCAAGCCGGCGATCATCTATCTGACCGACGAGGCCGCGCGGACCTATGCCGGGCGCATCACTGCGCGCCCGCACTGGCTTCGCTCATTGCTTCAGGAGCCGGACCGCGACGACTGGATCTTGTGGCAATACCACAACAGGGGTCGCGTCGACGGCGTCGAAGGCGATGTCGACCTGAATGTGCTGCAGGGTGGGCCTGCGATGTTGAACGTGCTGTCTGCGCCGCTGCGCTGACAAGTCCGCCGACGCCAGATTCTGTTCCCGCAGAACATCCGCTACGTCCGCAGGAATTTCGCTATCTGGCTGAAAACACCAACGAACATCGCCTCGGTCAGCACGCCGGTATTGGTATTGTAGCGTGAACAGTGATAGCTCGAAAACAGCGTGATGTTCCCGGCCGGCAGTTGTCCGCCATGCTTGAACGGATAGGCGGCGACACGCCTACCCAGTGCCCGCACGGTCGACTGGTGCGCGATCGATCCCAGTGCCAGCACGGCGCGCAAATTGGGGAACCGGGCAATTGTCGGCACCAGGAACGTCCGGCATGTGGCGATTTCGGCGCCCGCCGGCTTGTTCTCCGGCGGGACGCAGCGCACCGCATTGGTGATCGCCGTGCCGACCAGTTCCAGTCCGTCATCTGGCCGAGCCTTGAACTCGCCGCGTCCAAAGCCGTGCAAAATCAGGGTCGAGTAGAGCAGGTCGCCGGCAAAGTCGCCGGTGAAAGGGCGTCCGGTACGGTTGGCACCGCGCAAGCCAGGCGCCAGTCCGACGATAAGCAACCGAACCGTGGCATCGCCTTCCGGCGGCAGGAAAGTCGGCACCGGCGCATTGAACCAGGACGGTTCGCGCTGCCGCCACTCGGCGATGAAATCATGCAGCCGTGGGCAGAGCGGGCAATCGCGATCGGGTTCGGATGCGGAACGGGCGGTCAAAGCGACCGGCCTCAATAGTCGTCCTCGTCGACTTCGGCCGGCTCTGGCCGGCGCACCGGCCGCTCGGACGGATCGCGGCCAACCTCGTTCTTCAGTGTCGTCAGGTCGATGAAATGGTCGGCCTGGCGACGCAGATCGTCGGAGATCATCGGCGGCTGAGAGGCCATGGTCGAGACGATCGACACCTTGCGGCCACGCCGCTGCAGCGCCTCGACCAGTGTGCGGAAATCGCCGTCGCCGGAAAAGATGACGTAGTGGTCGACGACATCGGCGAGTTCCAGCGCATCGACCGTGAGCTCTATGTCCATATTGCCCTTGATCTTGCGGCGGCCCGTCGAGTCGGTAAATTCCTTGGCCGGCTTGGTAACCACCTTGAAGCCGTTATAGTCGAGCCAGTCGATCAGCGGACGGATCGAGGAGTATTCCTGATCCTCGACCAGCGCCGTGTAATAATAGGCGCGCAGCAGATAACCACGCTTCTGGAAGCTCGCCAGAAGCTTGCGATAGTCGATGTCGAAGCCTAGCGCGCGCGACGTCGCATAGAGATTGGCGCCGTCGATGAATAGGGCGATTTTTTCACGAGGGTCGAACATGGAAAATTATTCCTTCTCGAAATAAATGGCCGTCTTAACGAAATGCGATAGCGACGTTCGGTCAGGCTCATAATAAACCGGCTGACCTCTATGCCATCCGAGATAGCGCCAGTTTCGCGGCAATCCAAGGGCGTGTTGCAGCACAGCAAGCAATTGTGATCGGCACACCGAACGCATACGTGCAGGCTGATTTTGCGGAATCGGGTGTTTGACCCAGAGAATGAGCGCCCTGCAGCCCCGCCATTGCCATGATGCTTGTATTTTGGCGGCGTTCGGGTTATGGACCGCGCCTGTTTTCCATCAAATCCATCGCATGAAAGGGGCATCCATGGCCCGCGTAACCGTTGAAGATTGCATCGACAAGGTCGACAACCGCTTCGAGCTGGTGCTGTTGGCCGGCCACCGCGCCCGGCAGATCAGCCAGGGCGCACCGATCACCGTGCCGCGTGACAACGACAAGAACCCGGTCGTAGCGCTGCGCGAGATCGCCGACGAGACCCTGTCGCCCGACGACCTCAAGGAAGATCTGATCCATTCGCTGCAGAAGCATGTCGAGGTCGACGAGCCCGAAGCTGATGGCGAGGCGATTGCCGATCAGACCGGCGCCGCTGTCGCGGCCACCGACGCCGACGACACCGAGGAGAACATCACCTTCGATCGCATGACCGAGGAAGATCTCCTGGCCGGCATCGAGGGCCTGGTACCGCCGGAAAAGAGTGACGACTACTAAGCGAGCGCTCTGGACCTGCCTGGAATACGTTTCCGGCACTTCCGTCCAGTCAGTTCCGTGGCTATCTATGAGGTGCGCCGTACGCTAGTGCGGCGCATCAATCATTTCACCGCTGCGAGATCCCGCCCATGATGCGTCAGTATGAGCTTGTCGAGCGCGTCCAGCGCTACAAGCCTGACGTCAACGAGGCGTTGCTCAACAAGGCTTATGTCTACGCCATGCAGAAGCATGGCCATCAGAAACGCGCTTCCGGCGATCCCTATTTCTCGCATCCGCTCGAAGTCGCTGCCATCCTCACCGAAATGCATATGGACGAGGCGACGATCGCGGTCGCCCTGCTGCACGACACGATTGAGGACACCACGGCGACACGGGCCGAGATCGATGAGCTGTTCGGGCCCGAAATGGGCAAGCTGGTCGAGGGACTGACCAAGCTGAAGAAGCTCGACCTCGTGTCGAAGAAGGCCGAGCAGGCGGAAAACCTGCGCAAGCTTCTGCTGGCGATTTCGGAAGATGTCCGCGTGCTTCTGGTCAAGCTCGCCGACCGCCTGCACAACATGCGAACCCTCGACCATATGCCGGAGGCCAAGCGCCTGCGCATCGCCGAGGAGACGATGGACATCTATGCGCCGCTGGCCGGCCGCATGGGCATGCAAGGCATGCGCGAAGAGCTCGAGGAGATCGCCTTCCGCTTCATCAATCCGGAGGCCCATCGCGCCGTCACTGCCCGGCTCGCCGAAATCTTCGAGCGCAATAAGGGTGTGCTGTCCGAGATCGAAAAGGCGCTGTCAGGGCTGTTCGAGAAGCATGCGATCAATGCCAGCGTGAAAAGCCGTCAGAAGAAGCCGTGGTCCGTGTTCCGCAAGATGGAGGCCAAGGCGCTGTCCTTCGAGCAGCTGTCGGACATTTTTGGCTTCCGCGTCGTCGTCGACACCATCGAGGACTGTTACCGGGCGCTTGGCGCCATTCACACGACATGGTCGATGGTGCCGGGCCGCTTCAAGGATTACATTTCGACGCCGAAGCAGAATGATTACCGATCGATCCACACCACGATCGTCGGGCCTTCGCGTCAGCGCGTCGAGCTGCAGATCCGCACCCGAGAGATGAACAAGATTGCCGAATACGGCGTTGCGGCCCATTCGATCTACAAGGATACCGGCGGCAAGACGAACGGTGCCGCCCATGCGATCTCGAAAGAGACCAACGCATACGCCTGGCTGCGGCGCACCATCGAGCAGCTTGCCGAGGGTGACAATCCCGAGGATTTCCTCGAAAACACCAAGCTGGAGCTGTTCCAGGACCAGGTATTTTGCTTCACCCCGAAAGGCATGCTGATTGCGCTGCCGCGCGGCGCGACACCGATCGACTTTGCCTATGCGGTGCATACCGATGTGGGTGACACGTGCGTCGGCGCCAAGGTCAACGGGCGCATCATGCCGCTGATGACAGAACTGAAGAACGGCGACGAGGTCGAGATCATCCGCTCCAAGGCACAGGTGCCGCCGGCGGCGTGGGAATCGGTCGTCGTCACCGGCAAAGCGCGCTCGGCCATCCGCCGTGCCACCAAGAACGCCATCCGCAAGCAATATTCAGGTCTCGGCATCCGCATCCTGGAACGCGCCTTCGAGCGCGCCGGCAAGACTTTCACCAAGGAGAGCCTGAAGCAGGTGCTGCACCGGTTGGCGCGCAAGGACGTCGAGGATGTGCTGGCCTCAGTTGGGCGTGGCGAGCTTGCCTCCGCCGACGTCATGAAGGCAGTATTCCCCGACTACAAGGACGAGCGCATCACCACGGCTGCACCCAAGCCCCGCGAGGAGGGCTGGTCGAAGATCCGCAATGCCGCCGGCATGCTGTTCCAGATTCCGGGCCGCGCCGCGCGCAAGGACAAGGACCAGCCACGTGATGGCGCCGTGCCGATCCGCGGCGTGCGCGGCGACCTGCCAGTGCGTTTCGCGCCCGAAGGTGCGGTCCCTGGCGACCGCATCGTCGGTATCGTCCAGCCGGGCACCGGCATCACCATCTATCCGATCCAGTCGCCGGCGCTGCAGGCTTTCGACGATCAGCCAGAACGCTGGATCGACGTGCGCTGGGACATTGACGAGCGCACCAAGGAACGCTTTCCGGCGCGCGTCTCGGTCACCGCCATCAATGCACCGGGTTCGCTCGCCGATATCGCCCAGGTGGTGGCGTCGAACGACGCCAACATCCACACGCTGTCGATGGTGCGCACCGCGCCCGACTTCACCGAAATGCTGATCGATCTCGAGGTCTGGGATCTGAAGCATCTGAACCGGCTGCTGTCGCAGCTCAAGGACAATACGAGCGTCAGCGACGCACGGCGTGTGAATGGGTGAATAGTGAATAGTGAATAGTGAATAGTGAATAGTGAAAGAAGGTGCTCGCTACCATTCACCATTCACCGCATGGAGCAAACAATGAACACTGATGAAGTGCTGGACATTTTCCGCGAGGCCGGTGCTGTTCTGGAAGGGCATTTCATTTTGACCTCGGGCCTGCGCAGTCCGGTCTTCCTGCAGAAGGCGCGCGTGTTCATGCATGCCGACAAGACCGAACGGCTGTGCACGGCGTTGGCCGAGAAGATCCGCGCGGGCGTGCCCGGCAAGATCGACTACGTCGTCGGCCCGGCAATCGGCGGGCTGATCCCGGCTTACGAGACTTCGCGCCATCTCGGCGTGCCGGCGATCTGGGTCGAGCGGGAAGGGGGCGAGTTCCGCCTGCGCCGCTTCGAGATTACCAAGGGCGCGCGCGTCGTCATCGTCGAAGACATCGTCACCACCGGCCTGTCGATCCGCGAGACCGTCGCGTGCCTGCGCGAGCTTGGCGCCGAAGTGGTTGCCGCGGCCTGCATCATCGACCGTTCGGCCGGCAAGACGGATGTCGGCGTGCCGCTGATCGCACTCGCCGAATATGAGGTTCCGGCCTATCCGGCCGACCGGCTGCCGCCGGAGCTGGCCGCCATCCCGGCGATCAAGCCCGGCAGCCGCAACATCTGACCATCCATGTCGCCCAAAAGTGTGGAGCGGTTTTGGGGTAACGAGATGCATGAAAACAAATTGGATATGATTGCCGGCATCGATCATTTCGTGTTGACGGTCGCTTCGCTGGAAGTGACCTGTGACTTTTATCAGCGCGTGCTGGGCTTTGAACGCATCGATACGCCGGGCCGGCCGACAGCACTGGCTTTCGGCACCCAGAAGATCAATGTGCATGAGGTTAGCCGCACCTTCGAGCCGAAAGCCAAGGCGCCGACGCCGGGCTCGGGCGACTTCTGCTTGATCACAGACCGGCCGTTGGGCGAAGTCAGCACCCATCTTGCTGCCAATGATGTGGTGGTGGAACTAGGTCCGGTCGAACGTGTCGGGGCCCGAGGACCGATGATATCGGTCTATTTTCGCGACCCGGACGGCAATCTGATCGAGGTCAGCGAATACCTCCCGTAGCCGCAGGCCAGGCTACGCCTTTCGGCGATCCGACTGTCCGTTCCTTAAATTCGCCGCTATTGTCCAATGTTCGAAGCAAGGACTGCCACCGCGAAGGCGGCAACAAGCGCGCACGAAAGGTGTTTGGTTGTTCTCCCGCCGGCGCGTGGCTATATCAAAGTTGCGATTGCCATAGGGTGATCGTCAAGCGCAAGATGTGGCTGTCACGTCCGGCTGAAAGTGCCGGCGCGGAAGCTGTGGAACGGGAACAGAGTGCTTTTTCGACGCCGCAAGCCTGATGGCCTATTCGAACGGGTGCGCACCTACCTTTGGCCGCGCCGCTCGTTTTCGCGCTCGCTTCAATATTTTTCCAAACGCATCCTGCGGCTGAAGGCCACACCGCACGCGGTGGCGGCCGGCGTCGCTGCCGGCGTCTTCGCTTCGTTCTTTCCCGTCGGCTTCCATTTCATCATCGCCGCCGTCCTTTGCTGGGTGATTGCCGGCAATCTGGTCGCGGCGGCACTCGGCGCGGTGTTCTTCGGCAATCCGCTGACATTTCCTCTGCTGTGGGGCGCCTCCTGGGAAACAGGCAAGCTCATCCTGCATGATCGCCTGCCGCAGCACGGGCCGCCGGCACATCTGGGCGAGATGCTGCATAGCCTGTCCTTTGCGCAATTGTGGAAACCTATCCTTGAGCCGATGCTGATCGGCGCGGTTCCGCTCGGGTTGGTGTTCGGACTGCTGTTCTATGGCGTCACGCGCTGGGGCATGAACGCTTTCCGCGAGCAGCGGCGCAAGCGCCTGGCCGAGCGTGCACGCCGACATCAGCAATCGTCTCATCCTGGCGCCAGCATCGGTTCCGCCGCACGATGATCATCGGCATCGGCAGCGACCTGATCGATATCAGACGCATCGAGAAGTCGCTGGAACGTCACGGTCGGCGTTTCATCCAGAGAATCTACACCGAGGTCGAAGAGGCCCGCTCCGAGAACCGCCGGGCGCGTGCGGCGTCCTACGCCAAGCGCTTCGCCGCCAAGGAGGCCTGCGCCAAGGCGCTGGGCACCGGTCTGGCGCAGGGCGTGTTCTGGCGCGACATGGGTGTCGTCAACATGCCCAGCGGCGCGCCGACCATGGCGCTGACGGGAGGCGCACAGGCGCGGCTGGCCAAAATCCTGCCAAACGGTCATCGGGCGGCAATCCATCTCACAATCACGGACGATTTCCCGCTCGCCCAAGCCTTTGTGATCATCGAGGCGTTGCCCGTCGAAGAAGCGCCACATTGATTGCATCTGACGACCGGCATTGACGTTGCCCAGCGCGCGCCGAGACTCTATACCATCCAACGCACAATCGAGGACGACATGAGCGTGGCTGAAAAAACTGTGAAGAAATCCGGCGGCCTTGGCGAGACCGTCAGCGTCATCGTGCAGGCGCTTTTGCTCGCCCTGGTCATCCGCACGCTCTTGTTCCAACCCTTTTCGATCCCATCGGGATCGATGCGGCCGACGCTTCTGGAAGGTGATTATCTGTTCGTCACCAAATGGTCCTACGGCTATTCGCGCTATTCGCTTCCTTTCGGTCCCGACATCTTTTCGGGTCGCATCTGGGGCTCCGAGCCCAAGCGCGGCGATGTGGTGGTGTTCAAGTTCCCGCCGGACCCGTCCGTCGACTACATCAAGCGCGTTATCGGCCTGCCCGGCGACAAGATCCAGGTCAAGGACGGCCAGCTTTTCATCAACGGCGAAGGCGTGCCGCGCGTGAAAACCGGCCAGATCGACAATCCCGACATTACCGAGGAATCGCGCCCTATCGACGTCTATCGCGAGACCTTGCCCAATGGCGTCAGCTATGACACGCTCGACTTGAATTCGAATTCGATCGGCGACAATACGCGCGAATTCGACGTGCCGCCCGGCCATTATTTCATGATGGGTGATAACAGGGACAATTCCGCCGACAGCCGTTTCACTGTCGGCTACGTTCCCGCAGAAAATCTGGTTGGTCGCGCCAATCTTGTTTTCTTCTCTATCGCCGGCAAGGCGAGCCCGCTCGAAATCTGGGAATGGCCGTCGCTGATGCGTGCTTCGCGCCTGTTCCACTTCGTCAATTGATGGCTTTGAAGCGCCCGACAGGCGAAACACTGGCCGGTTTGGTGAAGGCCAAGACCGGCCACGTCTTCAAAGATATCCGGTTGCTTGAAACCGCCTTGACGCATTCCAGTGCGGTCAAGGCGGCAAGCAACAATCAGCGTCTGGAATTCCTTGGCGATCGCGTGCTTGGGCTTGTCGTCGCCGATATGCTTTTCGAAAAGTTCCCTGACGCCCCGGAGGGTGAAATCGCGCCGCGCTTCAACGCGCTGGTCGATGCGAAGACATGCTCCGAGATCGGCATCGAAATGCAGCTCGAGGATCTGGTCCGGGCCGACGCTGCCTTGAAGATGCGGTCGCGTGGCTCCGGCGGAAACTATCTGGCGGATGCGGTCGAAGCTCTGATCGCGGCGGTTTACGTCGACGGCGGCATCGAGGCCGCGCGGCGGTTTGTCCTGCGTTACTGGGAACCGCGCTCGCGGTCGGTGGTGACAAAGCCGCTCAATCCGAAATCCGATTTGCAGGAATGGATTGCCAAGACCAGCGATGCCCGCCCCGAATATGTGATCGAAAGGCGCGAAGGCCCGGACCATCAACCTGTCTTCACGGTGTCCTTGCAGGTCCGCGGCTTTGCACCGATAAGCGGCACCGGCGGCTCACGCAGGGCCGCCGAAGAAGCAGCGGCTTCGGCGTTTCTTTTGCGCGAAGGCGTCTGGGACACCGCATCGGCTCAAAAAACGGAGGGCGCGGGGCGCTCTAGAGAAGGGAGCGCGGCATGACCGCTACCGAAGAGCCGGCAACGGAAGCTACCCCCACGCATTCCGGCTTCGTCGCTCTGATCGGCGCGCCCAATGCGGGCAAGTCGACGCTGGTCAACCAGCTGGTCGGCGCCAAGGTGTCGATCGTCACGCACAAGGTGCAGACGACCCGTGCCATCGTGCGCGGCATTGCCACTCATGACAATGCGCAGATTGTATTCGTCGACACGCCCGGCATTTTCAAGCCGAGGCGGCGGCTCGACACGGCGATGGTGACTACCGCCTGGGGTGGCGCGAAGGACGCCGATATCGTGCTGCTTTTGATCGACGCCGAGCGCGGTATCCGGGGCGACGCGGACGCCATCCTCGAACGGTTGAAAGATGTGCGCCAGCCTATGGTGCTGATCCTCAACAAGGTCGACCGCGTCAAGCACGAGGCGCTGCTGGCCTTGTCGGCGGCGGCCAACGAAAGGGTGCCGTTCAAGCGCACCTTCATGGTTTCGGCGCTCACCGGCTCCGGTTGCAAGGACGTGCTCGATTATCTGGCTGAGGCTCTGCCGGCCGGCCCATGGTACTATCCGGAAGACCAGATCTCGGATCTGCCGATGCGCCAGCTCGCCGCCGAGATCACCCGCGAAAAGCTTTATCTCAGGCTGCATCAGGAACTGCCCTATTCCTCGCATATCGAAACCGAGAAATGGGAAGAGAAGCCGGACGGCTCGGTGCGTATCGACCAGACGATCTATGTCGAGCGCGACAGCCAGAAGAAGATCGTGCTCGGCCACAAGGGCGAGACCATCCGCGCGATTGGCCAAGCGGCGCGTATGGAGATAGCCGGCATCCTCGAACAGAAGGTGCACCTGTTCCTGTTCGTCAAGGTGCGCGAGAACTGGGGCGACGACCCCGAACGCTACCGCGAGATGGGGCTCGAGTTTCCGCGCTAATGCGGGATCCCGACCCGAAGGTCCACGCAACGAAAAGCGGGAACCGGAAAAGACGATGCTCAACAAATCCGCTCCCGGTCCATGGTCAGCAGGCTGAACATCGACACAGCGCTTGTCAGCCGACTGGTCGCCACGCAATTTCCCCGCTGGAAGGACCTTGCGGTCAGGCCGGTCGAGTTTGGCGGCTGGGACAACAGGACCTTCCATCTTGGCGACGAGATGACCGTGCGGTTGCCCAGCGCCACGGCCTATTCCCTGCAAGTGGAAAAGGAGCACCGCTGGCTGCCAAGGCTGGCGCCATTGCTGCCGCTGCCGATCCCCGTGCCGTTGGCGATGGGAGTTCCGGCTGAAAATTATCCCTGGCCTTGGTCCATCTACCGCTGGATCGAAGGCGAGACGGCAAAGCGGGAGCGTATCGCCAGCCTGCCGCAATTCGCGACCGATTTGGCCGCGTTCCTGGTTGCCTTGCAGCGTATCGATCCCACTGGCGGCCCGGCGCCGGGACAGCACAACTTCTTTCGCGGCGGACCGCTCAACGTCTACGATGGCGAAACCCGGGAAGCGATTGCCGCCCTCGACGGCAAGATCGATTCGGATGCCGCGAACGACGTGTGGGAGGCGGCGCTTGCCTCGAGATGGCACGGTGAGCCGGTCTGGTTCCACGGTGACGTCAGTTGGGGAAACCTGCTGGTCAGGCAAGGCCGGCTGAGCGCGGTGATCGACTTCGGAACTTCTGGTGTCGGCGATCCGGCCTGCGATCTGGCGATCGCATGGACGCTGTTTGAAGGCAAAAGCCGGGAAGCGTTCCGCGCCGGCGTTCCGGCCGATCAGGCGATGTGGGCGCGCGGTCGTGGCTGGACGCTTTGGAAGGCGCTGATCACCGTTGCCGGGCAGATAGACGTCAATCCGGTCGAGGTTGAAAAATCCCGATATGTGATCGACGAAGTGCTTGCCGACCACGTGCAGCGGGCCTGACGCGCCAGGGCGATGCGGCCAAAAATCCCGATCGGTGTCTGAAAGATTCCGTTATTTCGATAGGACGGGCCGATATTGTTCGGCAGTCTCTGCCTGAAATATATGGTTAGCCACGAAACTATCGGAGTATATATTGAATACATGACGTTGTGCCGATTGTGCCATCGAGATATGCATAAGTGTTATTTGTGCAACATGGACTTAAACTGTTTCAAGGAATTGCCGTTATTCCAGAAATCGTCATTGAAGGCAGAAGATCGATGGGTATGTTCGCCCTCGAAAAGGGGGCGCGGTGCGAGCCTTTTTCGTTGTGGGGATGAGGCGGGAAAACATTGCCGCCAGCCACAAATCCGAAAAAACCATTTTGAAACTATGACTGGAGAGGTCAGAAAATGAACATCAAGAGCCTCCTTCTCGGCTCAGCCGCGGCACTGATCGCGGTCAGCGGCGCGCGCGCCGCGGACGCTGTCGTCGTCGCCGAACCGGAACCGGCCGAATACGTCAAGATCTGCGACGTCTACGGCGCCGGCTACTTCTACATTCCGGGCACCGAGACCTGCCTGCGCATCGGCGGCTATGTCCGTTATGACATCGGCGTCGGCGATGCCGGCTCGCTTGATGGTGTCAACCATGTCCCTGACCATCAGAGCGACAGCACTCATTCGACCTATTACAAGAACACACGCTTCACACTGAAGACCTGGACCGGTCAGGAGACCGAGCTCGGTACCCTTAAGACCTACACCGAGACCCGCTTCAACTACGGCAACAGCAGCGGCGACTATTCTGATCAAAGCGCCACCAACGCGAACGACTGGCAAGGCCGTAACAAGTCTCTCTCGCTGCGTTTCGCTTGGATTCAGCTCGGCGGCCTGCGCGTCGGCAAGGACGATACTGCTTTCGATACGTTCATCGGCTACGCCGGCAACGTCATCCAGGACACGCTGGTTCCGTATGGCGGGCAGGAGAGCAACGTCGTTCAGTACTACTTCGACGGAGGCAACGGCCTCACGGGGTTGGTCTCTCTTGAAGAAGGCGCCGGCAAGATCGGCACCATCGACAGCTATGTTCCGCATGTCGTCGGCGGCTTGAAGTACAAGGGCGACTGGGGTGCGGTCACGGGCGTCGTCGCCTATGACAGCAATTACGAGGAAGTGGCCGGCAAGGTTCGTTTGGACGTCAACGTGAGCAAGGAACTGACGTTGTTCATCATGGGCGGCTACGGCACGGACGACAATCTCAATGACAATGCGGGCAACGCCATCGATGCCAGTGGTCGCGGCTTCTACAAGCAGTGGGGTGGCAACTGGGCAGTCTGGGGCGGCGGCACCTACAAGTTCAACGAGAAGACTGCGTTCAACGCCCAGGTCTCTTATGACGACTGGAAGAACCTCGGCGTCGCCGCTAACGTTGCCTATACCGTTGTCCCCGGCTTTACGGTCACGGCTGAAGTCGACTACCTCAATGCTGGTAAGTTCGAGGACGCCGACTTCAACAACTGGACCAAGGCTAACAAGAAGAGCAGCGTCGGCGGCATTCTCCGCTTCCAGCGCTCGTTCTAACGGATCGACTGACCTTACCAGCCCGCCCGCAGCGATATGCTGCGGGCGGTTTTTTTTATGCGCTGTGCCGGCATCAGCGCGTCAAGCACCAAACCCAACCCTTGATTTCGCCATCCAACCGGTGAAATGCTTAGGGCATGGAATGGCGCGACGAGGGAATCATTCTCGGCACCCGCAAGCATGGCGAAACCAGCGCCATTCTCGAGGTGATGACGCGTACGCATGGCCGTCACCTCGGCCTCGTTCGGGGCGGCCGTTCGCGCAAGCAGCAGCCTGTCCTCCAACCGGGCAATCGTGTCGACCTGTTGTGGCGGGCGCGCCTTGACGAGCATCTCGGCACGTTCCAGGCCGAAGCGATAGAGATGAACGCGGCCCGCCTGATGGACAGTGCCGTAGCCGTCTACGGGCTGCAGACCATGGCCGCGCATCTGCGGCTGTTGCCCGAGCGCGACGCGCATGAAGGTCTCTACGAAACGCTTGCCGTGATGATCGCCCATCTCGACGATGCCGATGCCGCCGGCGAACTGGTGGCGCGCTTCGAGCTTCTGGTTCTGGACGAACTCGGCTTTGGCCTCGATCTCAGTCAATGCGCCGCTACCGGCACGCGGCAGGACCTGGCCTATGTCTCGCCAAAATCGGGTCGCGCTGTATCGCGTGAAGCAGGCGCACCATGGCGCGACAAGATGCTGGCTCTGCCGGCCTTCTTGCAGCGCGGCTCCGGCCTGCGCGCGGATCCGGCTGATGTCGAAGACGCCTTCCGGCTGACCGGTTTCTTCTTCACCCGCCACGTCTATGAGCCGCGCGGCATAGAGCCGCCCGACGCTCGCGCCGGCTTCCTCGCCGCATTGCGCAAACACCATGCGCGCGGCAAGACCATAGCCGGCGAGGATGCGGCCAGAGAAATCATCACATGAGCGAGGTCGAGCTTTATCCGGGCCGGGTCTCGCTGCTCGGCCTCGGCACCATTCCGCATGCCGACATCCTGAAATACAGCGGCTTGGAATTGCTGCAGCGCATCGTCGACGGCAAGTACCCTGCGCCGCCAATCTCCTTCCAGCTCAGCTTCGCGCTGACCGAAGTGTCGGAAGGCCGTGCCGTGTTTCGCGGCGTACCCAATGAGCGCCATCTCAACCCGCTGGGCGGCGTACATGGCGGCTGGGCGGCGACTCTGCTCGATTCGGCCCTGGCCTGCGCGGTGCAGACGCTGCTCGAAAAGGGCGAGGCCTACACGACGGCGGAGTTCAAGGTGAACTTGACGCGACCCATCACGCCGAAAACCGGCGAGGTGGTCTGCGAGGGCAAAGTCATTCACAAAGGTCGCACATTGGCCGTATCGGAAGCGACGTTGAAGGATGCCGGCGGCAAGCTGCTGGCTTTCGGCACCGAAACATGCTCGATCTTTCCGGCCGCCAATCTGACGGTAGTTTGAGTTTTGCGGCCGTTTGGCCGCCGCATTTGAGTGTCATTGAGACTGTCAGCGAAAAACGGCCTGGTTTGGGGGAACCGCCATGTTTGAGAGCCTGATCGGCCTTGTCGCCATCATCGCCTTGTTTGTCATCGTTTCGCGCCAGCAAAGCCGCATCGGCCTGGTCGAGCGCGAGCTTGGCGCGCTGCGCAGCCTCGTGCTTTCAGGCGTCGTGCCGTCCAAGGCCAGGCCGTCCGAACAGGCCTCACCCGACAGCGCGCGTGCCGATGTGGCTCCGGTCGCGGCCGACATTTCCTCGCCAGCGATAAGCGAGCCTGTGGTCGCACAAGCGCCGCCCGCCACGGAAGCGGAAGCCCCGATTGATGAGGCCGGGCCATGGGCGCCAAGCAAGACGGCACCCAAGGCAGCGGAACCTTCCGCGCCGGCCGCTCCGGCGAGAGCCGCCCGCCAGTCGGATGTCGAAACGGCACTCGGCACCCGCTGGGCGGTCTGGGTAGGCGGCATCGCGCTGGCGCTGGGCGGCCTGTTCCTGATCCGCTACACCATAGAGGCCGGTATTTTCGGCCCCGGCGTAAGGCTGACCATGGCCGCGGTGCTCGGCCTGGTGCTGGTCGCCGGCGGCGAGTTCATCCGTCGCACAGGCTTTAGAGTGCCGGTGCAAGGCGTTGCCAGCGCCTACATTCCAGCGATTCTGACCGCCGCCGGTGCCTTCATCCTGTTCGGCACCGTCTATGCCGCGTACGGCATTTATGGTTTCATCGGCCCGGCATTCGCCTTCACGCTGCTCGGCGCCATCGGCGTCGCGACGATCGCCGCCGCCCTTGTCCATGGTCAGGCGCTGGCCGGCATCGGCCTCGTCGGCGCCATGGTGACGCCGGTGCTGGTCGCCTCGCAGGCGCCCAATCCCTGGGCGCTGTTCGGTTATCTCGCGATCGTGCTTGCCGCCACCGGCGTCATCGCCCGCATGCGCGACTGGAAGGCGCTGATGGCGGCCGCCTTTTTCGGCACCGGTGCCTGGACCATCCTCTACATGACCGATGCGCCGCAGGCGAACCTCTCCGCCATCCTGTTCATCGACGCCGTCACGCTGGCCGTGCTCGCCCTTGTCTGGCTCGGCCGCCGTGGCGATGAAAGCGTGCAAGCCAGGGTTTTCGACTGGCCGTCCATCGTGCCTGGCCTTTTCGTTGCATTTTCGGCGCTGGGCCTGTCGGTCGACCCGGTCTTCATCGCCGCCGGCGATGCCTTGCCGGGCGCGGTGGTGATCGCCGCATTGGTGGCCGTCGCGCTCTATCGCCCGCTGGCGCTGCCGCTGCTTTATGCCGCCGGACTGATCACCGTGCTGATCTACCTCGGCATTATCCCCCCAACATCGATCGTTTCCGACCTTTCGGGCGGGGCGCTGGGCGTCGATGGACTGCCAGTGGCCATGTCCAATGCGCTGACAATGCGCATAGGCATCGCACTTGGCTTGGTCTTCATGGGCGCCGGCTTCTGGGCCGCGCGCAGGTTCGCCGCCGGAACGCAGATCCGCCCCGCCTCATGGGCGGCATGGGGCGTCATCGTTCCGCTGGTCATCTTGGTGGCGCTCTGGTTCACCTTCGGCAATCTCGACCGCGACTTTGTCTATGCCGCCGTCGCGGCACTGCTGGTCGTCGTTTTCGCCGGCGGCGGCGAGTGGATCGCGCGGGCCGAGGATCCGCCCCTCAAGGGTGGTATCGCGGTGTCGTTTGCCTTGGGCGGCGCGGCCGTCGCCGGTCTCCTGATGCTGCATATGGCTTTCGATTCCGGCTGGACCACCATCCTGCTCGGTGCGGCGGCCATCGTGCCGGCGCTGGCGACGCGCTGGCGCTCCTATCCGGTGCTCGGCTGGATTTCGGTCGGCGCGGTGATCGCAGTGCTTGGCCGCGTCGCCTTCGATCCGACCATTGTCGGTGCGGAGTTCCTCTCCAAGACACCGGTGTTCAACTGGCTGCTGCCGGGCTACGGCGTGCCGGCGTTGGCCTTCGGCTTCGCCGCCTGGCAACTCGCCCGCATGACCAATGGCCGGCCGCGCCTGGCGATGGAAGCAGCAGCGGCGCTGTTTGCGTTGCTCACGCTCGCCATGCTGGTGCGCCATGCCATGCATGGCGGCGTCATCGACACGGGTGCTATGACGCTGGCTGAACAGGCGATCTACACGCTGATCGCCATCGGCGCTGGCGCCATCCTGGTCGCCATCGATATGCGTTCGCCAAGCTCGGTGCTGCGCTATGGTTCGATGGCCGCCGGTGTGATCTCGGTCGCCTTCATCGTTGTCCGGCATTTCGCGGTACTGAACCCTTTATTCACAGACGAATCAACAGGCCGGATCCCGGTGTTCAACCTGTTGTTCCTCGCCTATCTCTTGCCGGCGGTCGCCGCCGGCGGGCTAGCGCTCTATGCCAGGGACAAGCGGCCGAAATGGTATGCGCAGATGCTGGCCGTGGTGGCGGCCGTGCTTGCCCTGGCCTATGCCACACTGTCGGTCAGGCGGCTGTTCAAGGGCGAGTTCATCAGCTTGTGGAGCGGGCTCGGCCAGTTGGAGACCTACACCTATTCGGCGCTCTGGCTGATCATCGGCGTCGCACTGCTCACCGCCGGCGTATGGCTGAAGTCGCAGGTGCTGCGCATTGCCTCCGCCGCGCTGATCGCGATCGCCGTGCTGAAGGTTTTCATCTTCGACATGTCGGAGTTGGAGGGAGTGCTCAGGGCGCTGTCCTTCATCGGCCTCGGCGCGGTGCTGATCGGCATCGGACTGTTCTATCAGCGGCTGCTGACGCGGGCGACCAAATCTGAAGTCGGGTAGGGCTCAAGCCAGGTCGGTCTGCGAGAAATCGTTGCCCTTGTAGAGCAGCGGTATCCGGTGAGCCTTGGCACACGCGTAACTGAAGCAATCTCCGAAATTCAGCTTGGCGGGATGGCCCACATATCGGCCATAGTCGCG
Organism: Mesorhizobium sp. M0051; assembly: GCF_040323235.1. Classification (NCBI taxonomy): domain Bacteria; kingdom Pseudomonadati; phylum Pseudomonadota; class Alphaproteobacteria; order Hyphomicrobiales; family Phyllobacteriaceae; genus Mesorhizobium; species Mesorhizobium sp. M0051. The sequence continues at coordinate 113,573 of NZ_JAMYUT010000005.1, read as the reverse complement.
AGCGGCTTTGATGGCGAGTTCGCGGATGCGTGCATCTATTGGTATCTCTACAGCTCTAAGCTCGGCCAGGAAGCCTACAACGATCGTTTGGCACCGATCGATTAAGACTGCTGGTGTCAGGGCTTGGTCGCCGTTTTCCGCCAGGGATGTACTGCGGGCTATCCCAATGATCGCTTCGAATGCGGAGCTCGGAGAAAAATAGAGCTTGTCGGCACGTTCAGCTTTTTCTAGCAGACTGTCCGCATCTGCCTCCTGCAGGAGGATCGCGATGATAGCCGAAGCATCAAGGAACATCAGGTTCTCCCCATCCTTCGTCCATGAATTTTTTCATGTCGAAGTTCGGGTCACGAGGACCAAGCGCGCTTGCAGCGTCCTGAAACTTCTTGATGCGCTCGCTCAATGGAAGGACGGCGTTCGTCCGTTCAAGCTCGCGCTTGAGGGCAATCCGGACCGCTTCCGTCTTTGTCGGCGCCTTGATCGCAGACTGCAACTGGCGAGCCAGCGCGTCGACCTCGTCATCACGGATGTAAAGCGACATACTCGGCTTCCTCGTCAGACGTATATCTTAAGTTGAATATACAGAATATACGATTTTGAATATACATTTTCCCGGGCGGATTTTCAATTCTGCCGGATGCGTTTTCGTCTATCGTGCGGAAAGACGAGATACCCTCTCAGTTTTCTGCCGGGAATAATTTAGCCGGTCATGTCGTTATCTCATTGCTTGGGTGACCGGGGCGGCGGACCGCTTCGCGCTGGCCGCTTGCGCCGCGCTCGGAAGGCGCGTTCAATCGCTATCAACAATGGTGACCTCAGAAACAGCGGTCATGGACGAAAAGAAGGCAGCAATCCTTGGCGAAATACCGCGCCTGCGCCGCTACGCACGCTCGCTTAAGCGCGACCGCCACCCTGCCGAAGATCTCGTCCAGGATTGCCTCGAGCGGGCGCTTGTGCGGCTCGACAACTGGCAGACAGGAGAAAGCCCCCGTAGGTGGCTGTTTACGATCATGCATCATTTGTTCATCGACCAGATGCGCAAGGTGAACCGCCGCGGCGAGGCGGCGATGCTGCCATTAGCGGCCGCTGAGGCAGTCGCCCAGCCGTCCGAGCAGATGGAGAGCATCGCCTCGCGCGAGATCATCGACGCGTTGCAGGCGATCAGCCCCGACCGCCGCGCAGCCCTGGTCATGGTTGCCATCGAAGGCTTCTCCTATGCCGAAGCCGCCAGCATTCTGGCCGTGCCCGCCGGCACGCTGATGTCGCGCATCGCGCGCGGGCGTGAGGAATTGCGCGGATTGCTGGACGACACGGCGCGTCGCCGCGCGATAAGGATCGTCGAGAAATGATCCGCCGCGACTTTTCCGAACGTGACATCCACATGGCGCTCGACGGCGAACTGCCCGCCGACGAGCGCGCCGCCTACGAAGCCTGGCTCGACGCCAATCCCGAGATGAAGGCCAAGAGTGCCCGCTTCACCGCCGATCGGACGGCATTGCAGGCCGCCTTCGCCGGAGTGCTGGACGAACCCGTGCCTGCGCGGTTGCGCAAGGTCGTGCTCGGCGAGGCACCGGTCAAGGTCGCGATGCCACGCTCGCGCTGGTGGCTTGCCGCGGCCGCTGCTGTGCTTGTGGTCGCCGGCGGGCTTGGCGGCTACCTTGCCGGCATCGATGGCATCGGGCTGGAGAACCCGGCGGAGGATCGGCTGGCCGAGCAGGCAATCGCGGCCCATGTCGTCTTCGCCGCTGAAAAGCGGCATGCGGTCGAAGTGCCGGCCAGCGACAAGGATCATCTGGAGACCTGGCTGTCCAATCGGGTAGGGCTGAAGCTGGTGGCGCCGGACCTGACCGCGAACGGTTTCCAGTTGGTCGGCGGCCGGTTGCTGCCAGCCGGAGAGAGCAAGGCCGCGATGCTGCTCTACGAGGACGACAAGGGCCAGCGCATATCTCTCTTCGTGACGGCACAATCAGCGGAGAACGCCAAGGGAACTTATGCATCGGCGCAGGACGGTCCCCGGGCCGTCTACTGGCTGGACAAGGGCTATGGCTGCGCCGTCGTCGGCTCGCTGCCGCGCGAGCAATTGGCCATCGTGGCAAAGAGCGCCTATGGTCAGCTTCTGGCCGGCCTGGCCAGTTGAAAGGCGCCGCTTTTGATGGCAACACCGATCTATGTTGGTGATCTGGTTCAACGCGTTTTTACATCGCCGACTGCTGTCGAATCTGTCACAATTCGGCCCTATTCGAGGTGCGATAGCGCTTTCTGGCCGTCAGTATTTCGACTGATGTCTTGAACGTTTCAAGTAGGGCATTTCCCACCACCAATCGAGGTTCTCTGAAGCCGCATGCCTGCCGAGATCCGCACGGCCCGCGCGTCTGACGTCGATGATCTCGCCGCCATAGAGAAAGCTGTTTTCTCGACCGACCGTATTTCCCGCCGCTCCTTCCGCCTGTTCATCGAACGTGAAACCGCCGAGACCCTGGTCGCCGAAGTCGATGGCCGCGTGGCCGGCTACGCGATCGTGCTGTTTCGCAAGGGAAGCGGTGTGGCGCGCCTGTATTCGATCGCCACCGGTCCGTTTTTCGGTGGGCTAGGTGTCGGCCGCATGCTGCTCGGATCCGCCGAAGAGGCCGCCTTCGAACACGATCGCATGATGCTGCGTCTCGAGGTGCGCGAGGACAACAGCCGCGCGATCTGCATCTACGAACAAGCCGGCTATCGCAAGATCGGCCGCGAACCAGGCTACTATGAGGATGGCGAGACGGCGCTGCGCTACGAAAAGACCTTGCGCGGCGACGTTCCGATCGCCACCAAGGTGCCGTTCTATCAGCAGACTTGCGAATTCACTTGCGGCCCGTGCTGCCTGATGATGGCCATGGCCAATTTCGATCGCGGCTTCGTGCCGGATCCGGTCATGGAAATCCGCCTGTGGCGCGAGGCGACGACCGTCTTCATGATGTCGGGGCCGGGCGGCTGTGAGCCTTTCGGCCTTGCTGTCTCGGGGTACGAAAGCGGGCTTGCGGCGGAGGTCTACGTCTCCTTCTACGGCGCGCTGTTCCTGCAATCGGTGCGCAGCGAGGACAAGCGCCGGGTGATGGAACTGGCCCAGGTCGACTTTCGCCGGCGCGCGGAACTTTACGGCATCCCGGTGAATTACCGTCCGTTCACCATCGACGATATCAGGGCCGCGATCGCTGGGGGAAAACTGGTGCTGGTGCTGATCAGCGGCTTCCTGATGTTCGGAAAGAAGGTGCCGCATTGGGTGCTGGCGATCGGCGATGACGGCGACCATATCCTGATCCACGATCCTTGGGTCGAGGACGAAAGGCAGGAGACGATCCTTGATGCCGCCAATATTCCCGTGCCTTACGGCATCTTCATGAACATGGCGCAGTTTGGCCGCGACGGACTGCGTGCCGCCATCACTCTGGGAAAGCGCTGATAACAATGACCTGGGTTATTCTTACAGGCAGGCAGAGCGATCTCGACCAGGTGGCGACACCACATAAGATCATCACCAATCGCGACTATCTCGCGCATCCTTCGTTGTTTCGCGGCCAGCGCCCGAAAGTCATCAACCTCTCGAACAACTACGCCTACCAGAGCCGAGGCTACTATGCCTCGCTGCTGGCAAGCTCGCGCGGGCATAAGGTGATCCCGACGGTCGAGACGATGATCGACCTGTCGGAGCGCAAGCTTTATGAGCACGCGCTGCCGGAACTGGAGCTGGCGCTCAACAAATGCCGCAAGGACCTCGGCGGCGCCTTCCCGCAAAAAGTCTGCATCTTCTTCGGCATCGGGCCGTCGAAAATCTGGGACCGTTTCGCCAAGCTGTTGTTCGACTGGTTCCGCGCACCGGCGCTCGAAGTCCACATCAAGGACAGCGCCGAATGGGCCTCGATCCGCAAGATCGGCTTCCATCCGCTGGCGCGCATGACCGAGGACGAGGAAAAAAACTTCATCCAGTGCCTGGAGACCTACACCAACCGCGAGTGGCGCGACACCAAGGGCCGCACGCCGGCGCGCTACACCTTCGCCACGCTGGTCGATCCACATGAGGAATTGCCGCCGTCGGAGATATCGTCGCTGCGCTACTGGGCCAAGATCGCCGAAAAAATGGGCGTCGAAATCGAGCCTATCACCAAGCGGGACCTCGCCAAGCTCGCGAACTACGACGCGCTGTTCATCCGCGAGACGACTTCGATCTCCAACCACACCTATCGCTTCGCCCGCCGGGCCCAGCAGGAAGGCATGCCGGTCATCGACGATCCGTTGTCGATGATCCGCTGCACCAACAAGGTCTATCTCAACGAGCTGATGGCCTACAACAAGGTGCCGGTGCCGCCGACGGTGATGATCGCCGGTACCTCGGACCTCGAACTGGCGGCACAGACACTGGGCTTTCCGCTGGTGCTGAAAATCCCGGATTCGTCATTCTCACGCGGCGTCAAGAAGTGCGCCAACTTCGATGAACTGAAGACGCTCGCCACCGAATGGCTGGAGGATTCCGATCTTCTGATCGCGCAGAAGTTCATTCCGACCGAATATGACTGGCGCGTCGGCGTGCTCGGCGGCCAGCCACTGTTTGCCGTGCATTATCTGATGGCCAAGAAGCACTGGCAGATCGTCAACCACAAGGCCAACGGCAAGCCCGACCAGGGCGGCATCAAGACCTTCACGCTGAAGGAAACGCCGGCGCATGTCGTCGAGACGGCGGTAAAGGCGGCGCGCTGCATCGGTGACGGGCTCTATGGCGTCGACCTTAAGGAAACCAAGGACGGCGTCTTCGTCATCGAGGTGAACGACAACCCTAACCTCGACCACGGCTGGGAGGACTCCGGCGAAAAGGACGAAGTCTGGGTGCGTCTGACGCAGTGGTTCCTGGAGCGGCTGGATCGACCGGGGCGGTAGTCAACCGGGCTTCGAGGTTTTTGCCGGCTGAATTCGCAAGGAAATTTACCGCACCTTTCGTGATGGGGACCGGGCGAGCTCCGTGTGCATCACATCGCGGCTGACATAAACCGCATAGGCTTGCATGCCGAGCATCACGCGGTGTGCCATTTCATCAACTGCCGCAGTTTCATACGCTGATCGGAGGGCATTTGAAGGTGGTAGAGCCGAGCTATGTCAGCTTTCACGGCAAATACATCGAGATGCTACGCTGATGACGGCCGCTCACCCGGTTTGGCTATGCACCGAACGGGATTCTAACAGGCGCTGAATATCGGCCGCCTTTGACGGCACGCCGATCAGATAGCCCTGCGCCTCGTTACAGCCATTGCCTCTCAGCATGTCGAGCTGCGCCTCGGTCTCGACACCCTCGGCGGTGACGGTGATGCCAAGCTCGGCACCCAGCCCGATGACGGTGCGAACGATCGCCGCAGTGTCGCGATTGCCCAGGTCGTGGATGAACGAACGGTCGATCTTGATCTTGTCGACGGGAAAACGCCTGAGATAACCGAGCGAGGAATAGCCGGTGCCGAAATCGTCGAGCGCGATGCGAATGCCGAGCCCGCGCAACTGCCGCAATGTCCTCAGCACGGCTTCACTCTCATCCATCAGCACGGTTTCGGTTATTTCCAGTTCCAGCCGGTCGGCGGGCACGCCGGAAAAGGCGAGAGCCGAGATGACGCTACGGGCAAAGCCGCCGCTTTTGAGCTGCACGGCCGAGACATTGACCGCGATGCGCAGGCCGGCCGGCCAGCCTGCCGCAGCGGTGCAAGCCTTTCTCAGCGCCCACTCGCCAAGCGGCACGATCAGTCCGATTTCTTCGGCGACCGGAATGAACTTGTCGGGCGCCACCGTGCCCCGCTCTGGCGAATGCCAGCGCATCAAGGCTTCGGCACCGACGATCTCACCGGAGGCGATGTTCATGATGGGCTGGAAATCGAGATCGAACTCCTGTCGAGGCAGCGCTGCCTCGAGGTCGGTCTCGAGTGCGCGTCGTGCCCGCACCATGGCGTCCATTCCGGGCTCGAAAAAACGGTACAGATTGCGCCCTTCGCTCTTCGCCCGGTAGAGCGCCGTATCGGCGTTTTTCAGCAGCGTATCGGCGTCGCTGCCATCGTCGGGAAACACAGCGATGCCCATGCTGATGCCGACATGCATATCGCGGCTCTTGTCGCGGAAGGGTTTTGCGATCGTTTCGACGATCCGCTTCGCCAGTTTCTCAGCATCGGCGATACCCTTGAAATTGAACTGGATAATGACGAATTCGTCGCCGCCGAAACGGGCGACGACATCCGTTTCACTGCGCAGGCAACGCTGCAGCCTGTCGGCCACGGTCTTCAGCAGCCAGTCGCCGGCCGGGTGCCCCCAGCTGTCGTTGATGGCCTTGAAGCGATCCAGATCGAGCGAGAAGATTGCTAGCGGCGTAGCCGCCGGATCTTCCAACGCAAGATCGAGGCGTTCGCGAAACATCTGGCGGTTGGGCAACCCGGTCAGCGTGTCGTGATGCGCAAGATGTGTCATGCGCTCTTCGGTGCGGCGGCGTTCGGTGACGTCGTCGAAGGTCGCCACCCAGCCGCCGCTCATCGGCTGGCGTGTGACCAGAATCGTCCTGCCGTCGGTAAGATGCCGATACGCCGAATGCATTTTCCCTGCCACTAGGCAGGCTTCGGTTTTGGCGACTTCGCTATCGACGTCGATCTTCGTATAGATGCCAAGTTCCAGCAATCGTTCGAGTGCGTCGCGGTGCGTCGTCCCGAGCGGGAAGTCCGCCGCGGTGACTTTGTAGAGTTCCAGAAAACGCCCGTTGCGCACGATCATCTTGCCATCGGCGTCATACATCAGCAGGCCCTGCGACATGTTGGCGAGCGCGGCGTCGAAGCGGCGGTGCTGCTCCTTGAGCTCTTGTTCGGCGCGCCGCTGTTCGGTGATGTCCTCGTAGATCGAGACCCAGCCGCCCAGAGCCAGCGGGCGATGCGAGATGTTGATGATGCGACCATCCGACAACGTCTCCTCATAGGTCGAGGGTTTTGCCTGGTCGATATAGGGCTTGCGGATGGCGTAGAGCTGTTCGGCGCTTTCCGAGGCGATGCCTATGTCGACGCTATGGCGCAGAATGTCGAGGAACGGGATGCCGGGCCGTATCACCTTGGGGTCGAGACAGAAGATGTTGATATAATTGCCGTTGCAGATGATCATCCGCTCGTCGGCGTTGAACATGCAAAGGCCATGCGACATGTTTTCGACCGCGGCCGAAAAACGTTCGTTCCGTTCGCGCAGTTCGTCTTCCATATGGCGCGAGCGATCCATGCCTTCGGGCTCCCGATCCGGGACGGCCGAACCACCCTTGGCATCAGCGACGGGCATGAGGCGCCTGCGGATCGTCATCGAACGAGCTACTGTGGTCGCCGCCGGTTAATTTAGCGTTTTAGCCGACCGCGGACGCCGAAGCCTGATGCCGCGACCTCTCGATGGCGGAAAACCGCTTCAGGAACGCATTCTGCGCCCAGGTCACCGATCGCGGCGTGAGGTCGAAGCGGTCGGCATTGAAGCCGCGCGGACGGCCGAAGAATTCGGTCGCCTCGGCGGTCGAAAACCCGGCAAGCAGCGTCGCCTCGAAATAGGCGGCGATCTGGTCGGCGCGCTTGATCTCCTTGCGCAGCGCGGCAGCTGGTTCCGGCGGCAGCGAGAAGCGCAGATGGATCGCGCGCTGCAACCGCAACTCACAGTCCTTGTAGCTTCCGCCCATCACCGATTTGAACGGTGAGATCATGTCGCCGATGACATATTCGGGGGCGTCGTGCAGCAGCGCGGCCAGCCGCGCATCGGGCGAAGCCTCAGGCATCAGATCGCAGAACAGCGCCTCGACCAGAAGCGAGTGCTGGGCAACCGAGAAGGCATGTTCGCCGCTGGTCTGGCCGTTCCAGCGGGCAACGCGGGCGAGCCCATGCGCAATGTCCGAAATCTCGATATCGAGCGGCGAGGGGTCGAGCAGGTCGAGTCGGCGGCCCGACAGCATGCGCTGCCAGGCGCGTGCCGGCGCGCCGACACGGTCGGCCGCCATCAGGCCTCCTCCGCGCTGACGGCTTCCTGCGGGAAGGCGAATTTTGCCCAAGCCGGGATGGCAAGTGAAACGGTGGCGTCCCCGGCCATGATCGGCTGACCGGCGTCGATCGCCGCCTTGATCCGGTCGATGCGGGCAATGGCCAGACCGGTCGTGCCGACAGTCGAGCCGAGCGTGCCAACCGACCGTCCCGCGACGGTTAGCTCGGTGCCTGATGCGGGTAGGGACCTGTCGGCCGATGCAATCAGTACGCGCCGCCGGGCGGTGCCGCGATGCTGCATGCGCGAGACGACCTCCTGGCCGACATAGCAGCCCTTTCTGAAACCGACACCGCCGGTTTCGTCCAACAGCACGTCATGGGGGAAAGCGTCTCCAAGTTGGTAGTCGCTGCCGCTTTCGGCAACACCGCCGGCGATACGGAAGGCGTGCCATGCGGCGAGGTCGCTTCGATCATCGGTTTTGCTATAGGAGCGCGTGACGGCGCCGCTCGGAAAGCGCGTGTCGGTCACCGCCGTTGAATCGGATTGTGAGGGCGTTGATTCAGGTCCCCATGCGACGGTGACAAGCGCCTGATCGGATTTGGCAATCTCGACTTTGGCGCGCAGTTTGTAGAGCGTCAGCCGGCGCATGAAATCGTCCGAGATATCGGCACGGCATTCGAGCCGGAATGCATTCTCTCCGGCGCGCGAGATCAGGAAATCGAAAAGGATCTTGCCTTGCGGCGTCAGCAGCGCGCCGGGCTTCGCTTCGCCAGGAGCCAATATGTCGAGATCGGTGGTCAGGATGTTCTGCAAAAAATGCTCGGCATCGGGACCCGAGACGGAAATGAGGGCGCGGTCTTTGAGCTGGGCAAAGGGCATGGGCGGAAAAGCAGCCTGATCTTGCAAAATGGTCGGCCTTTACGTAAGCCGCTGGCACTCCCCCCGCAAGAGAGCATGGCCATGATCTACGACCTCATCCTGACAGGCGGCACAGTGGTCAACCATGATGGCGAAGGGGTCCGCGATATCGGCGTGAAGGACGGGCGCATCGCCACCATCGGCGATCTCCGCCAGGCTTCGGCCGGCGAGACGATCGACTGCCGCGGCCTGCATATCCTGCCGGGAGTCATCGACAGCCAGGTGCATTTTCGTGAACCTGGACTGGAGCACAAGGAAGATCTGGAAACGGGTTCGCGCGCGGCGGTGCTTGGCGGCGTTACCGCCGTGTTCGAGATGCCCAACACCAATCCTTTGACCACCAGCGAGGCAGCGCTTGCCGACAAGGTTCGGCGCGGCAGCGGTCGCATGCACTGCGATTTCGCATTCTGGGTCGGCGGCACGCGCGAGAATGCGAAAGATGTCGGCGAACTCGAGCGGCTGCCGGGCGCGGCCGGGATCAAGGTCTTCATGGGCTCGTCCACCGGCGATCTGCTGGTCGAGGACGACGAGGGCGTGGCATCGATCCTCCGAAACACGCGCCGTCGCGCCGCCTTTCATTCCGAGGACGAGTTCCGGCTGCGCGAGCGTCTGAACGAACGCATCGATGGCGATCCGTCATCGCACCCGGTCTGGCGAGATGAGATCGCCGCCTTGCGCTGCACCGAACGGCTTGTATGCATCGCGCGCAATGTTCGCGCCCGCATCCATGTCCTGCACATCTCGACGGCCGAGGAGATCCTGTTCCTCGAACAGCACAAGGATGTCGCGACCTGTGAGGCGACGCCGCATCATTTGACGCTGAGCGCGGACGATTATGCGCGGCTCGGCACGCTGATCCAGATGAACCCGCCAGTGCGTGCCGCGCGTCATCGCGACGGCGTCTGGCAGGGCATTGCGCAAGGCATCGTCGACGTGCTCGGCTCCGACCACGCGCCGCACACGCTGGCCGAGAAGGCAAAGCCCTATCCGGCCTCGCCCTCGGGGATGACCGGCGTACAGACGCTGGTGCCGATCATGCTCGACCACGTCAATGCCGGCCGATTGACGCTGCAACGCTTTGTCGACCTCTCCAGCCACGGCCCGCAACGCATCTTCGGCATGGCGAGAAAGGGCCGCATCGCCGCCGGCTACGACGCGGACTTCACCATCGTCGATATGAAGCGGCGCGAAACCATCACCAACGCGCAGGCCGGCTCGAAAGCCGGCTGGACGCCCTACGACGGCAGGGAAGTGACTGGCTGGCCCGTCGGCACCGTTATTCGCGGCCTGCGTGTGATGTGGGAAGGGGAGATTACCACGCCGAGCCAGGGCAAAGCGGTGGAATTCTCCGAAGCATTGGCGGAGTAGCTGTTTCTACGGCGTTGGATTTTTTAAGGACAATCCACTAAGTTAATTGGGATATGAACGCCGATCTCGCGCCCATGATTGTCCCTGCTGAGTTCCCGGAACTCCAAGCGCTTGCTTGGAACCGCGATGCAGCACGCCCAATTCCGGCCGAGGAGGCATTTGCGCTATACGAGCGGAATTGGCGTTTTGTCGATCAAAAGCGCCTTACGTCGCGTGAGAAGATGCTTATCCAGACTCTGGCAGACAAGTTTGGTCACGGCATCCTTTTGACCACTGTCTGAAGTTCGTCTCCCTCTTCTGATCTTTACCTCGCAGCTGGAACATCAACGGGACACACCGCGAGCGGAAATCATGACGAAATTCAAGAAGCCTGAACATCGGATCATTGCCGAAACCCTCGGATTGATGGATCACCGTTTCCTGACCGCAAACCAATGCTGGTTCGGTGGCGGCACGGCGATCGTCATGAAATTCGGCGAATACCGACGGTCGCTGGATGTCGACTTCCTGTGTGCCGACGCTGACGGTTATCGCGAACTGCGGACCTGCGCGGCCGAAAGGGGAGTTAGGGCGTTCTTTCCCGCACCCGTGGAGGCCGTTCGGGATTTCCAGATCGACCAGTATGGCTTGAGGACGATTGTACGATTGAAAGGGCAATCGATCAGATTCGAAGTCATCCGCGAAGGCCGCATCAGACTGCAAGGTCATTTCGACAACGATCTGAATGTATCGACCCTCGTCCCCGCAGACATGTTTGCCGAGAAGTTGCTGGCCAATGCCGATCGATGCCAGGACCGCGCAACTGCATATCGCGATGCTATCGATCTTGGAATGTTGATTGACGCGTATGGCGAAATCCCGATCGAAGCGCTCGGCAAGGCGCAAACTGCTTACGGGCCAGACATTCAGCACAAGGTCGCATGGGTGGTGAACAAGCTTCAGGACAAGGACGAGCTGCGCAACGCAGCCGATATCCTGCAAATGGACTCCAGCGTGGCGGCGGATACTATTTCGCTTCTTCGAGAGGAAGGCGCTCGTATATGGCCGGATGCCGGAATCGACGAGGGACCACGTCGGTAGCTGGCGGAACTCAATCCCCGGCGACGAAGAAGGTCCATTGTCCGGTGGGCGTAATGCCGACACGATAGAAGATGTAGGCGCCGAACTGCTTCATGTCGTCGAAATCGCCAGCGGTGACGATCTTGAACAGTTCGACCCGCTGCTTGGCATCCAGCTTGTCCAACGGCATGGCGAAGAAATACGGCCACACATAGAGTTCTTCGGGCTTGCCGGCATCGAGGTGGACATAACCGGCATTGAGCACCTCCTCAAGGATGGCAAGGATCTCCTGGCCATCCGGATCACCCGAGAGACCCTTGAGGAAGGCGATGACGTCGCCGTCTATGTCGGTCAGTGATATCTGAGTCATGCTGCCGCCCGTACCGATCAAGGGCCGCAGTTTTTCGATGTCGCCGCCCTTGCAGGCCTCGACGATCAGATCATGCATGCGCCGCACCGGTTCCGGCAGCTTGCCGAGATCGTAGACAACCTCCGGCAGGGGCGTGTCCGGATCGACGCGCGGCCTGGTCACGCCGCCATCTGCCGGGCTGTCGGGCTCGGATTCGCCCGGAGCAGCCGGCTGGCCGACCGGGTTGGGCATCGGCACGGTGCTCCCTGGCGGCGACATGTCGTCGTCCGCCGGCTGCGTGACAGTTGGAGGGAGCTCTTCGCGCTTGATCTCGCTCAGCGCATAAGCGGGGCTGCTTGCGAGACATACAACCAGGGGAATCGCGGCACAGCAAGCAGCGAACCAGATGCAAAGGACCAAGCCACGCGGCTCGCCTGACATCGAAAAACTCACTGCCCGTATCTCCCTGCTTCCGGGCATGACGCCCGAGCGGCGTTCCGTCGTCAAAGAGCCGGACGTCGGTTCAGTGCCGCAGCCGTTCAGGTTCGAAGGCGCCAGCAATCACCTTTTCACGCATACGGTCGAGCAGGGCAAGGGCCGAGGTCTCGCCATTGGCACGCAACATCTCACCGAAGGCGGTTTCGAGCGCTGCTTCGGCAATGATCTCGGGCTCTATGCCGGCGGAGAGACCTTCCGCCCAGGCCTCGCTGTGGCTTTCCACGGCGGTCAGGCGTTTTTCTTCCCTGACCAGCGCGTCGATGTCGTTGACACCATGTTCCATATGCGAATGTCCACCTTTTCAAGCAGCGATCCATCGATGTGGATCAGGCCTGATCTGTTCATTTCACACGCAGGGGCAATTAAGTATTTGTAAATACGACATTTTTTTGATCGCTTTTTACAAAGCCCAGTTGCCTTGCGCGAAGCTGCGTTCGACCCGAGTCAAACTTAGCCGATTAGCGCGGCACGCGGGGCGAAAACCTTCAGTTTGAGTTAATTCCGCATTCTCGCGATAAGGTTTTGTTAATACTGTTGCAGAAGCGCCACATGAGGATTGCACCAAGATATCGCCCGGCACAAGCCGGACATGTCGGCTGTCACCGGCAATGGCCCGGATAATTGTTGATGAGGAGTTGAAACGCCCAAAGCACGTCGCGTTTCGTTGGAGTCAGGCGACGCGCTTTAGGCTTTCTAATTTATGCCGTCTTATCCAAAACCGCTGCGCGATTTTGGGCGACATGCCTAATTGCCGTAACGCGAGGCGATATCGCGTGACAGCGTCTCGCCTTCCTTCATATAGCGGCTGATGGCTTCGGTCGCCGAAGGTGTGCACTGCGTATAAGTGCCGCCGAAGGAGCGATAGCCGCGATTGAAGCTGGCGATGAAGCGGGCGCGCCGCTCGGCATCCGGATTTTCCGAATCGAGCAGCTTCTCCATCTCGACACGCCACTGGTCGCCCTTCTCGCCGCACAAATTGCGCAGGAAATGCAGCGACCCCAAAACCTCCGCCAATCGCATCAGCCCCGGCTCGAATGGCGACTCGGCGCTAAGTGCGGGCCGTATCGAAACGGCTGCGCTGACGGACAGGCATATGGCGAGGAGCATGGATGAACGGTTCATGAATCTTCTCTGCCGAACGGCATAAGCCGTTCTGGCTTTGCCAGACAGCATAAGTCTTTGTGACGAAACAATTTGTCGCCTGCAAGGCGATTTTCAGGACTGGGGCCTGCCGTGCCCGCCGGGATTCAACAAGTCTTCGGCAACCGCGAACACCGAGCCGGCAAGCGGCAGTGTCGCCATCTCGCTGAGCGTATAGAACGCAGCCGTCTCGGCGTCGTCGCTGGCCACCGCCTCACCGCCGGCATAGGCTGCGCCGAAGACCGTGAGGAGATAATCGACGGGGTGGCTGTCGTCCCTGCCGTCGATATGGATTTCCCGAAGCGGGTGGTAATCGGTGGCCCGCAAGCCGGTCTCTTCCAGCAGTTCGCGGGCGGCAGCCTGCTCCAGCGTTTCGCCGGGTTCGACCTTGCCCCCCGGAAAGGCATAGAGTCCTCGCGAGGGTTGCCGGGCTCGCTTGACCAGTAGCACGGTATCCGCGCGCACGATGGCGACCGAGACTGCAGGCAGTATCTTACGCGCTTCGTTCATGGATCCCAATCAGGCGTGGAGGTAGGTCTGCTGTGGACCGCCCAGCATGGGCGAGCTTTATCGGTTGCGCAACGCTGGTTCCATCGCCACTTTTGAACCAGACCATTCGAGGGCGCCAACAGACAATGTGCGGACGTTTTGCCTTGACCGCGACGCCATATCAGACCGCCGCCGTGCTGGGCTTGGCCGAACTGGAGGAGTTCCCGGCGCGCTACAACATCGCGCCGACACAGCCAGTCCTGATGGTGATCGCCGGCCCTCCGCGGGCGCCGGGCTCGAATCTGCCGGACCGCCAGCCGATGCTGGTGCGCTGGGGGCTGATCCCGACCTGGGTGAAGGACACCAGCGAGTTTCCACTGCTGTTCAACGCGCGTTCTGAGAGCGCTGCCGAAAAGGCCTCGTTCAAAGCCGCGATGCGCCATCGCCGTGCTTTGGTGCCGGCCTCCGGCTTCTACGAATGGCGGCAAACCGGTGGCAGGAAGGGGCAACCCTACTGGATCAGACCCAAGCATGGCGGGTTGGTCACCTTTGCCGGATTGATCGAGACCTATGCCGAGCCGGGCGGTTCGGAAATGGACACCGGCGCCATCCTGACAGTCAACGCCAATGCCGATATCGCGCATATCCATGATCGCATGCCGGTGGTGATCGATCCCCGGGATTTCGCTCGTTGGCTGGATTGCCGCACGCTCGAACCGCGCGACGTCGCCGCTCTGTTAAGGCCGGCGCAGCTGGACTTCTTCGAGGCGATTCCCGTCTCCGACCTCGTCAACAAGGTGACGAACACCGGACCGGAAATTCAGGAGCGGGGCGAGATCGGGCCGGAGCCCGAGAAGATCAAGCGACTGAAGCCCGGCGCGAACGACAGTCAGATGACGCTGTTTTAGCCTGAGGCCGTTGTTGAGAGGCGCATATCGGCGCCATCATCGCGCACCGCTTCAGGCGGCGCGGGGCGACACGATCTTCGAATGTTTCATGACTGTGCCGACATGTTTAATAAAATGTTTCTGTGCATCATTACCTGTGATCCAGCGACGTTTTTGCCGAAACTAGCGACTTGACGGCAACACTGGCCAAGGCGATAAAGCCGGCCATGAAAACGTCTTTCGCCATTTGTGGCATTTGCATTATTGGCTAGCCTCGCGCTGGTCCGGACGTTTTCGCCTCATCTTTCCCAGATTGGACAAACGCCCCGGCCAGCAGGCTGGAATCCGGTCTTGCGCCTCGGCGCTAGGCGGGCTCCTGAACACAACAGACCGGGAAGGCACGAATGTCTGACGCATCGAAGGGCCTGCGCCTCTACAACACGCTGACGCGGACGAAGGAGGATTTCATCCCGATCGATGCGCGCAATGTGCGCATGTATGTCTGCGGCCCAACCGTCTATGACTTTGCCCATATCGGCAATGCCAGGCCGGTGATCGTCTTCGACGTGCTATTCCGCTTGCTGCGTCATGTCTATGGGCAGGCGCATGTCACCTATGTGCGCAACATCACCGACGTCGACGACAAGATCAACGCGCGCGCCTTGCGGGATTTTGGCGGCGAGATCGCTTCAGGTACGCTTTCGCTCAACGAAGCGATCCGGCGGGTCACCGAAAAGACCGCCGACCAGTTTCACCGCGACGTGGCGGTTCTTGGCTGCCTGGAGCCGACGGTCGAGCCGCGCGCCACCGAATTCGTCGAGCCCCGAGCTGACGGTAAGGTGGACATGATCACCTTGATCCAAAGCCTGATCGAACGCGGCCATGCCTATGTTGCCGCGGGCGAAGTCCTGTTCGACACGGCGTCGATGCCTGACTACGGTCAATTGTCAAAGCGCAATCTCGACGAGCAGCAGGCCGGCGCCCGCGTCGCCGTCGACGCGCACAAGAAAAATCCCGGCGATTTTGTCCTCTGGAAGCTGTCGTCGCCGGAGGAGCCGGGCTGGAATTCGCCATGGGGCCGAGGCCGGCCGGGTTGGCACATCGAATGCTCGGCAATGTCGGCCGCCTATCTTGGCGAAGTCTTCGATATTCATGGCGGCGGCCTCGACCTGATCTTCCCGCACCATGAAAACGAGATCGCCCAGTCGCGCTGCGCCCACGGCACCGATGTGATGGCCAACATCTGGATGCACAATGGCTTCCTGCAGGTCGAAGGCCAGAAGATGTCGAAGAGCCTCGGCAATTTCTATTCGATCAATGAATTGCTGGAGACCGAGACCTTCGGTGGCCGCAAATGGCCGGGCGAGGTGCTGCGGCTGGCGATGCTGATGACGCATTATCGCGAGCCGATCGACTTTTCCGTGCGCAAGCTGGAAGAGGCCGAGAACACGCTGCGCAAATGGAAGCGGGCGGCGGATCTGGCGCCGGCGGCGGGGCAGTTGCCGGTGGAAGTCATCGATGCCTTGTCCGACGATCTCGCCACCTATGCCGCCTTCCAGGTGTTGACCCAGTTAGCCGGCGAGGCCGCGGACGGCAACGATGCCGCTGCGTCGCTGAAGGCGTCGCTGCTGTTCCTCGGCTTCGATGTCGCCTCGGCGAAGGTCGATGAAGACTACATCGCCAAGGCCATCGCCAAGCGCCTGGCATTCATCGCCGCGAAGAACTGGGCCGAGGCCGACCGCATCCGCGATGAACTGCTTGCACAAGGTATACAGTTGAAGGACGGCAAGGACCCGGCCACTGGGGAGCGTGTGACAACCTGGGAGGTGAAACGGTGAGGTTGGCGCGAAACTCTTTTGCAAGGTTGGCGGAGACGCTGGCGACAGCCAATCTCCCCCCTTGCGGGGGAGATGTCCGGCAGGACAGAGGGGGGTGTGAAGGAACGCCAGCGTTACCGTTTGCACTCCCTCGTTTCAACCATTTCCCGAGAAGGCAGCGGCCTTCAGCGGATAGGCCGGCGGGACAGCACCCCCCTCTGCCCTGCCGGGCATCTCCCCCGCAAGGGGGGAGATTGGCAGCTCCACCGAGTAGACCTGTTCTGCAACGTTTAGCAGCCTTCTCGTACGAAGGTGCCTGATGGGTCACGACCTCGTCCCATCACGCCAGCGCAAGAACGCAAAATCCATGCGTCGTGTGATGACCGACGCCGAGCTGAAGCTCTGGAACGAGCTTCGCGCGCATCGGCTAATGGGCTTAAGCTTCCGCCGGCAGGTGCCAATCGGCCCTTATATCGTCGATTTTGCCTGCTCGGACAAAAAGCTGATCATTGAGGTTGATGGTAGCCAGGACGCAGACGCTGAGCACGTAGAGCGCGATTCAGAGCGCAGCGCATATTTGAAGAGTAGCGGCTGGACCATCCTGCGCTTCTGGAACGACGACGTCATTCGCGATATCGACAATGTCTGCCAGCACATCGTGATCGAGGCCGGCCTTGCCGGCGCCGAAATGCCGGCGGGCGAACGAGCAAGGGAGGCAATTTCATGATCGACCATCTCGGCATCACTGTTGCCGATTTCGACGCTTCGAAGGCTTTCTATGACAAGGCGATGGCGCCGCTTGGGGCCTCGCTGCTTTACATGGTGCCGCTCGAATACACCGGCGGCGCCAAGGTCGGTGGCTACGGCCGTGACCGCCCGGTGTTCTGGCTGAGTACCGGCAAGGACAAGCCGAGGGACCGCCAGCACGTCGCTTTCACCGCGCGCAGCCGCGCCGAGGTCGAAGCCTTCCATGCCGCGGCGCTTGCCGCTGGCGGCAAGGACAATGGCGGGCCGGGCCTGAGACCGCACTATCACCCGGACTACTACGCCGCCTTTGTCCTCGATCCCGACGGCAACAATGTCGAGGCCGTCTGCCATGCCACGGAGTGAGCGGCGATGAGCCTCGACAACCGGCCGATCTATACCGGCGGCTGCCAGTGCGGCGCGGTGCGCTTTCGCGTCGAAGGCGCGTTGGGAGACGCTTCGATCTGCCATTGCCGCATGTGCCAGAAGGCGTTTGGCTCGTTCTACGCGCCGCTTGTTTCAGTGCGCGGGGCAAAGCTCGACTGGACGCGCGGTGAGCCGAAATATTTTCGCTCATCCAACCATGTCGATCGTGGTTTTTGCGCCAATTGCGGCACGCCGCTGACCTTCACCGCGCCGGATGGTGTCGGGTTGGCGATCGGTGCGTTCGACAATCCGGCGGAGATCGTGCCGCTGATCCAGTGGGGCACTGAGGCAAAGCTGCCCTATGTCGACACAATCCCGGAACTGCCGGGCGAGGAGACAATGGCCGATATGTCGGCGGCCCCCTATCTGGCCGATCTCGTCTCCTATCAGCATCCAGACCACGACACCGAACAATGGCCGCCAAAGGAGAAGTCATGACCGATCAGGTAAGAACCGGCGGTTGCCAGTGCGGCGCCGTGCGTTTCCGCATTCATGGAGCGCTCGGCCGTCCCTCGATCTGCCATTGCCGCATGTGCCAGAAGCAGTTCGGCTCGTTCTTCGGTGCGCTGGTGACGGTGCCCAGGGATGGCGTCGAATGGACCCATGAAGAGCCGAGTTACTTCCAGTCGTCGGTCAACATCGATCGTGGCTTCTGCGCCCGCTGCGGGACGCCGCTTACCTATCGGCAGCCTGGTGGACTGGAGATCGCCATCGGCGCCTTCGACGATCGTTCGGACCTGGCACCGCAGATCCAGGTCAATTACGCAGCGCGGCTGCCCTGGGTGGAGACGATCTTCGACCAGCCCGTTCACCAAGACCCCGACTACTACGCGAGGCAGGAGCAGATCATCTCCTTCCAGCACCCCGACCATGAAACAGCGGACTGGCCGATCAAAGGTTTGCAACTATGAGCAGTCAATTGCGTACCCTCTACCCCGAAATCGAGGCGTTCGATTCCGGCATGCTCGATGTCGGTGACGGCCATCAGGTCTACTGGGAGCGTTCCGGCACCAAGGGCGCCAAGCCGGCGGTATTTCTGCATGGTGGGCCGGGCGGCACCATCTCGCCAAAACATCGGCGGCTGTTTGACCCGAGCCTTTACGACGTCATCCTGTTCGACCAGCGAGGCTGCGGAAAATCGACGCCCAATGCCTCGCTCGAAGCCAATACGACATGGCATCTGGTCGCCGATATCGAACGGCTGCGCGAAATGGCCGGGTTCGACCAATGGCTGGTGTTCGGCGGCTCCTGGGGCTCGACGCTGGCGTTGGCCTATGCCGAAACGCACCCTGAACGGGTCAGCGAACTGGTGGTGCGCGGTATCTACACGCTGACGCGCGCCGAACTCGAATGGTACTATCAGTTCGGCGTCTCGGAGATGTTCCCGGACAAATGGGAGCGGTTCCTGTCGCCGATCCCCGAGGCCGAGCGTGGCGACATGATGGCCGCCTATCGCAAGCGGCTGGTCGGCAGCGACCACAAGGCCCAGATCGAGGCAGCGCGCGCGTGGAGCCTGTGGGAAGGCGAAACCATCACGCTGTTGCCGGAACCGGAGACCAGCGAACCGTTTGGGCAGGATGACTATGCGGTGGCCTTCGCCCGTATAGAGAACCACTATTTCGTCCATGCCGGTTGGCTTGAGGAAGGGCAACTGCTGAGCGACGCGCACAAGCTTGCGGATATTCCCGGTACCATCGTCCACGGCCGCTACGATATGCCGTGCCCCGCGCGCTATGCCTGGGCGCTGCACAAGGCTTGGCCAACGGCGGATTTCCACCTGATCGAGGGTGCCGGCCACGCCTATTCGGAGCCGGGTATCCTCGACCGGCTGATCCGCGCGACGGATGGGTTTGCGGGGAAGAAATGACAGTGCCATTCGCCCCCCTCTGTCCTGCCGGACATCTCCCCCTCAAGGGGGGAGATTGGCTTGCATTTCGGCTTTCGCAAATATTCGGCGCAGCAAGGGATGGCGGAGCATTCGAGCTGCCGATCTCCCCCCTTGAGGGGGAGATGGCCGGCAGGCCAGAGGGGGGTGCTCGCGCACCCGCAGGACTATGAAAAAGCAACGCCTCTATCTCTTCGACACCACCCTCCGCGATGGCCAGCAGACGCCGGGCATCGACTTTTCCGTCGAGGACAAGATCGCCATCGCCAAGCTGCTTGACGCCTTCGGCCTCGACTATGTCGAGGGTGGCTATCCCGGCGCCAACCCGACCGACACGGCCTTCTTCCAGGAGAAGCGGACGACACGTGCCAAATTCGTCGCCTTCGGCATGACCAAGCGGGCAGGGGTATCGGCGTCCAACGATCCCGGCCTTGCCTCACTGGTGCAATCGAAGTCGGACGCCATCTGCTTCGTCGCCAAGAGCTGGGATTATCACGTCCGTGTCGCGCTCGGCTGCACCAACGAAGAAAACCTCGACGCCATCAAGGCCTCCGTCGAGGCGGCGATCGCCGCCGGCAAGGAGGCGCTGGTCGACTGCGAGCATTTCTTCGACGGCTTCAAGGCCAATCCCGGCTATGCGCTGGCGTGTGCCAGGACCGCCTATGATGCAGGCGCGCGCTGGGTGGTGCTGTGCGACACCAATGGCGGCACGCAGCCGTCGGAAGTCCGCTCCATCGTCGAGAAGGTTATTTCGTCCGGTATGTCAGGCGATCATCTCGGCATCCATGCCCATGACGACACCGGCCAGGCGGTGGCCAATTCCCTGGCCGCCGTCGAGGCCGGCGTGCGCCAGATCCAGGGCACGCTCAACGGCATCGGCGAGCGTTGCGGCAACGCCAACCTGATCTCGATCGCGCCGACGCTGGCGCTGAAGCCGGCCTTCGCCGATCGTTTCGAGACCGGCATTTCGGCTGAGGCGCTGACCGGCATTTCGCGTCTGTCGCGGGCTTTCGACGAGCTCTTGAATCGCGCTCCGGAAGCGCAGGCGCCCTATGTCGGCGCCTCCGCCTTCGCCACCAAGGCCGGCATCCATGCCTCGGCGCTGGCCAAGGAGCCGGCGACCTATGAGCATGTGCCGCCGGAAACGGTCGGCAACCGCAGACGCGTCATGGTTTCGGACCAGGGCGGCAAGGCCAATTTCCTCGCCGAACTGAAGCGGCGCGGCATCGACGTACCGAAGGACGACCACCGGCTCGATGCGCTGATATCAGTGGTCAAGGAGCGCGAGGCCGAGGGTTACGCCTATGAGGGTGCCGACGCCAGCTTCGAACTCCTGGCGCGCAAGATGCTGCACGGCCTGCCGGAGTTCTTCAAGGTCACCTCGTTCCGCTGCATGGTCGAGCGCCGCTTCGACGCCAACGGTCAGTTGAAGACGGTGTCCGAAGCGATCGTCAAAGTGCTGGTCGACGGCGAGGAGAAGATGTCGGTGGCCGAGGGGCATGGCCCGGTCAACGCACTCGACATCGCACTGCGTAAGGATCTCGGCAAATTCCAGGGCGAGATCGCCGATATGGAGCTTGCCGACTTCAAGGTGCGTATCCTCAATGGCGGCACCGAGGCGATCACCCGCGTCCTGATCGAATCGCATGACGGCACCGGCGCGCGCTGGTGGACGGTAGGTGTTTCCGAAAACATCATCGACGCCTCATTTCAGGCATTGATGGATTCCATCGTCTACAAGCTGATGAAGAACCGCGAGATGGCCGGGCTGGTGGCTGCCGAATAGGGTTGAACCATCAGCGAAAGTCCATTGATCCATCAGAACTTTGCGATGGTCTTGGCAAAGTGGCTGGGCCATAGCGTTGGCCCATGGCTACCAAAGCAATCACCCTGGACGCTGATTCCAAGGCCCGTCGCGGCTTTCTGCTGGCGCTGGGCGCCTATTTGCTATGGGGAATGCTGCCCTTCTACATGAAGGCCGTGGCGCATCTGCCGCTCGCCGAAGTCATTGCCCACCGCATCGTCTGGTCGGTGCCGATCGCCGCCGCCGTTCTGGTCTGGGCCGGCCGCACGGCGGATTTCAAGGCAGCACTTCGCTCACCCCGCACCATCGCCATGGCCGCGCTGACGGCGGCGCTGATCTCGGTCAACTGGGGCGTCTACGTCTGGGCGATCGCGGTCGACCGCACGGTCGAAACCGCGCTCGGCTATTACATCAATCCGCTGGTCAGTGTCGTCGTCGGCGCGCTGTTGCTTGGCGAGCGGCTTGACCGGCTTCAGATCGCAGCGGTGGTAGTGGCGGCGGTCGCCGTCGCGGTACTGACCATCGAGGGCGGCAAGCTGCCCTGGGTGTCGCTGGCCTTGGCGTTTTCCTTCGCCGCCTACGGCTTCTTTCGCAAGACGCTGCCGATCGGCCCGAGCCAGGGTTTTCTGCTCGAAGTGCTTTTGCTGTCGGTGCCGGCGCTTGGCTACATCGCTTATCTCATCGTGACCGGACAGGACCACATCGTATCCAGCAGTGGTGCCGATACGGCATTGCTGATCGGCTGCGGTCCGGTCACGTCGGTGCCGCTGCTGTTGTTCGCCTTCGGCGCCAAGCTGTTGCGCCTCTCCACCATTGGCATCATGCAGTACATCGCGCCGACCATGGTGTTCCTGATCGCCGTGCTGATTTTCGATGAGCCTTTCGGCACCACCCAGGCCATCGCCTTTGCGCTGATCTGGACGGCACTGGCGATGTATTCCTGGTCGATGTTGACGACCGCGCGCAGGGCTGCGCCGAAGCCCGCACAGTAAGAGATTTCGGATGTACCTGCTGCATATGGCCAACAAGAACTATTCCTCGTGGTCGCTGCGGCCATGGGTGCTGATGCGAGCGCTGGATATCCCATTCGAGGAGCGGCTGACGCCATTCCCGACCGGATCGAGCTGGGAGCTCTACCGGTCGTTTTCACCCAGCGGCCGTGTGCCGTGCCTGATCGACGATGGTTGGGCGGTCTGGGATTCGCTCGCCATCGCCGAATACCTGGCGGAGCGCCATCATGGCGTTTGGCCCGTCGAAGCCAAGGCACGCGCCTGGGCACGCTCGGCCGCCGCCGAAATGCATTCGAGCTTCACCGCACTGCGCGGTGACTGTCCGATGAGTTGCGGCGTGCGGGTCAAGCCGTTTCCGATGTCCGACGCGCTGAAGCAGGATCTCTTTCGCCTCGGCGATCTTTGGAACGATGGTCTCGCCCGTTTCGGCGGGCCGTTTCTGGCCGGCGCTCATTTTACTGCCGTCGACGCCGTCTTTGCTCCCGTGGCATTTCGGGCTCAGTCGTACGGGCTCGTTTTCGAAGGGGCGGCCGTCGCCTATCCGGCGCAATTGCTTGCCTTGCCGGCGATGCGCGAATGGTATGCGGCTGGCCTTGCCGAGACCTGGCGCGAGCCCGACCATGAAGCGGAAGTCGCCGCCGCTGGCACCGTCCTCGAGGATTTTCGCGCCTCGGCGTGAAAGCTGCCGTGCTACATCCCCCGGCCGAGCCGCCTGACGAACAGATAGGTGGCGGCAGCGATAACGAGCGATACTGCTGACACCACCCAAAAACCCATCGGCGTGTTGACCAGCGGCAGCCCGCCGACATTCATGCCGAACAGGCCTGAGATGATGGTCATCGGCAACAGCACCGCCGTCATGACAGAGAGGACATAGAGGAGTTGGTTCGACTGCATGGTCAGCTTGGCCATCAGCTCGTCCTGCAACAGCCTAGTGCGCGCCTGCAACTGCTCGCCGTCGTGATAGAGCGTATGCGCCCGTTGCGAGAGCCTGACCGCCATGTCGTTGATCGGGTCAGGCAGCTCGTTGCGATGCGAATGATCGAGATGCCGGAACAGATTGGTGATCGTCGCCATCTGCCGATGGATCACCACCAATTGTCGGCGCGCCTCGACCAGCGCTTGTCGTTCATTGTGCCATGCATCGCGCACGACACGGTCCTCGATGCCGTCGAGCGTGTCGCCCAGCTTGCGGAGCTCGGCCGACATGCCGTCGAGCGACTGGCCCGTGACCGCCTCTATCAGTTCCGCCGGCGAGCGGAATTTCCGCGATCCATTTTCCACCGCCTTGCGGACGGCGTCGACCGATTCCAGCGGCTGCTTGCGAGCGCCGATCAGCATCGTGTCGTTGAAGGCGAAGCGGAAATGGACGAGTCCGCGCGCCTCCGAAAAGTCGTGCCTGAGATCCGGCAGATCGCCATAGAGCCAGCCATCCTCGAAGTCGATGTGGCAGCCATGGCTCGGAGCAAGGAAGGCGTCGCGCACCGGCCCCGGCAAAGCCCTTTCGGCGCCGATCTCCTGGCGTGCGTGCAGGTCAGTGATCTGGTAGCTGCGCCATGTCCAGTGCGCGGCCGCGGCGTCCCTGGTTCGCACGCCCTCTGCGGTGAAGTGATAGATGAAGAACAACCCGTGCTCATCAGGCAGGTAAGGCGACAGGTCGGTGCCTTCCGGGGCGAGAGCGATATCCATGGGCGAGGCGCCAGATTCAGGTTTCGAACATGGCGCCGCGTGGCGGTCGCCTGATCCCAATTTCTAGCACGTGCGAAGCCGGTTTCGTGTGACGGTTTCTTGACAGCCGATCACAGCCTGTCGATCGCCGCGTCAATCCGGTGGTGACGCCTTCGCCGCCACCGGATTGCGTCCTCTCAACGCTTCGGGCCGAACCCAGGGTAAGGATTGAGCGGCACGATTGCGGAGATATCCATCATGCCGGCCTTGATCAGGGGCAAGGTGGCGAGATGGCCGCGCACGTCTGCGTCGCTGCGGGCCTCGAACATCATGCCACTGCCTGGTATATCGCCGCGGTTCCATACCTGGCGGACCGCGCCTTCGGCGTAAAGCGTTCGGCGCTGTTCGGCCTCACCGGGCAGCAGCGGCGCGAAATCGGCATCGGTAAACTTTTCGGTGTTGCGAGTGAGAAGGGCAAAGAACTGCATGTCGGTCTCCTTTGGTTGGGATGGCCGAGTATCACTCCCACTGGTCAGACTGTCCAAGACTGATTAGGCTATAGTTAAGACCCGTGAGGACTTGGAACCTCGGAGAAAAAATGTTCGACCTGCGCCAGATCAGGTATTTCGTCACCGTCGCCGAAGCCGGCAATGTCGGTCGCGCCGCCGAGATGCTGCATATCTCGCAGTCGCCGCTCAGCCGGCAGATCATGCAGCTCGAGGAGCAGCTTGGCGTCTCCCTGTTTGAGAGGTCGAAGCAGCGGGTCCATCTCAATGCCGAGGGTCGCGCCTTCCTCGCGGAGGCCCGTTCGCTGCTGTCCAATGCGCGACGACTGGAGGAGTTCGGCCGCAACCTGGCCAGCGGCGCCGTCGGCCGTCTCGCCATCGGCTACGTCGAAGGCGCCGTGCACGCCGGGCTTGTCGCAGGCATGCTGCGCCAGTTCCGCCGCGACCGGCCAGACTTTCACCTTCAGTTGCGAAGCCTGCGTTCGGCGGCGCAGCTGGAGGGGTTGCGGCAGCGGGTGCTCGATCTGGGCTTTGTCTATTCGCCGCCAGCCGACGATGACCCGGATGTCGCCGCCATGGCGCTGCGGCATGAGCCGTTGGTGCTGGCGATCCCCGAAGATGATCCGCTTGTCCAAATATCGGAGATCGGGCCGCATCACCTCGACGGCCGCACCTGGATCACGGTCGTGCGCCAGCCCGACGACACCAACCGCGGGCAATTCCTTGTCGCATGCGCCAAAGCCGGTTTTCTGCCCGACATCGCCTATGAGACGGCGGACCCGCTGACCTCGCTCGGTCTGGTCAGCGCCGGTCTCGGCCTGGCGACGGTGCAGGCCAGCCTGCGTGCCGCCGCTCCGCCGCGGATCGTGTTTTGCGACCTGCCATGGTTCGAGCGCACGGTTTCCATCTATCTTGCCTGGCGTCGTCATGACCGCCGCGCGGTGATCGCCGGCTTGCGGCAGGCAGCTGCAGTAGGCAGTAGGCAGTAGGCTAGGGCTCCGCACCCAGGTTAACAAAGACCTGACGACAGTTCGGCGGTGTCGGCTTTTGTGCTGGTAATAGGAATTTTTTCTTGATTCCGTGCCCTCAGCTATGGTATATATTCGGCCATGGTGCTGATTTGCGCCAGTGACCCGCCGCAAAGGCGGGTTTTTCGTTTGATGCTCCGTCAGCCAATGCGCAGGCGAAGGCTCCGAAGGAACCCGTTAACCCGAGTTCGTTGCCCTGGGCAGTAGGCAGTAGGGTTGCCGTCCCCCGGCATTCACACTGCCTATTCTCTACTGCCTCACATCTTGTCTATCACCGACTGCACGCCCTCGGTCGGGGCGTCGACGGAGGACCCAGCCACCATGATGGCGGCGACGATTGCTTCGGGGTCGTCGACCACCAGCGGCCTGACTCGCTGCGCGGTGTGGATGAAGCCCTCGGCGGCCATGTGATCGAGTAACGCCAGCATCGGATCCCAGAATCCGCCGACATTGCCGAAGACGATCGGCTTGCGGTGATGACCGAGCTGCGCCCAGGTCATGACCTCGACGATCTCCTCGACCGTGCCGATGCCGCCCGGCAGCGCCACAAAGGCGTCGGATTTCTCGAACATCTTGTGTTTGCGCTCGTGCATGTTGTCGGTGATCAAGAGTTCGTCGAGCCGGTCAAGCGCGGTTTCCGTTGCCTCCCTATTGATCAGGAAGCGCGGAATGATGCCCGTCACCTTGCCCCCCGCGCGCAAGGCGCCTTCGGCGACGGCGCCCATGATGCCTTTGGTGCCGCCGCCATAGATCAGCCGCAGGCCCGCTTTGGCAATCGAGCGCCCGAGCAGGTGCCCGGCCTTGATATAGATTTCATCGCGGCCCGGAGACGAGCCGCAATAGACGCAAACGGATCGAATCGTGTTCATGCTGATGATTGGTGATTGGGTCTGAAAGCGCGGTCAAGCCCCAAGGGTCAACAAGCTCGGGCTTTTTCTTGTCGGTCCCTCTTTCTTGTCGACATGGGCAAAACAGGCTAGACCGGCGTTAGGTGGCTAAGGGGTAGAGAAATATGGTGATTAATCCATTGAAGGCGTTCCTGTTCGTGGCGGGTGGGACCGTTGCGGCCGCGGGGACCGCCTATGTTTCGGGTGCGCTCGACCCGTATCTTAATCCGACGCCGCCGGCGCAAGTGGCGGCCTTGACGCCGCCCGCGGCGCCGAAATCGGCTGACCCCGGCACGGAAGCGCGGCTTCCAGCAGCGGCTGTGCCGGCCGCGCCCGCCGCTGTGCCCCAGACAACGGCGCCAGCCGCACCGGCAACGGGTGCAGCGGTTCCGGCAGCGCCCGCTGCAGCCGGTCCGATCGCACCGTCCTTCGATGTCGTGCGCGTCGAGAGCAATGGCTCCATTGTGATTGCCGGCAACGCAGCGCCCAACGCGAAGGTCGAGATCCTCAACGGCGCGCCCGTGCTCGGTTCGACGGTCGCCGGTCCCGACGGCGCCTTTGTCATCGTGCTCGACGATCCGTTGAAGCCTGGCGACTATACGATTGCCCTGCGCGCGACCACCGGCGATGTCGTGACGCCGTCGGTGCAGACCGCAGTCGTCTCGGTTCCAAAGAATGCGGCCGGCCAGGTGCTGGCGATGGTCGAGGAGCCGGGCAAGCCGGCCGAACTGCTCACCGTTCCCGCGCCCGAGGCAAAGCCGGCCGCCCCGGCTGCCGGCGACCAGGCCGCCGCGCCGGCGGCTCCCGCGGCGGCGCCCGCAACTGCTTCGGCACCAGCCGCGCCGGCTCCGGCGCCGGCCGTGGCTGAAGCGTCACCTGCTCCGGCAGCCCCATCGGCGCCGGCTGCGCCAGACGTGTCCGAACCCAAGATCGTCGTCGAGGCGGTGGAGATCGACGGCAACAAGATATTTGTTGCCGGCCTCTCAGATCCGGGCCGCAAGGTGCGCGCCTATGCCAATGATATCCTGCTCGGTGACGCTCAGACGTCGCCGAACGGCCATTTCCTCGTCGAGGCGACGCGCGACATTCCGGTCGGCAGCTACACCATCCATGTCGACGGTCTCGATGCCGACGGCGTGAAAGTGGTGGCACGCGCCGCCGTGCCGTTCGAGCGCGAGCCGGGTGAATCGATCGCCGCCGTGGCGCCCGCGGAGCTCAAGCCTGCCGAACCTGCTGCCGCCGAAGCGCCTGCCGCTCCGGCCGCTGAAGCGGCTGCTCCCGCAGCACCGGCCAGTGAGGCTCCGGCCGTTGTGGTGGCAGCCACGCCGCCAACCGATGTGCCCGAGACCGTAGCGCCCAAGCTCGAACATGCGGACGGCGCCGTCATCATCCACCGCCACGACACGCTTTGGCGGATTTCACGGCGTGTCTACGGCCATGGCATGCGCTACTCGACCATCTACCTCGCCAACCAGGATCAGATCAGCGATCCTGATCGCATCTGGCCGGGACAGGTGTTCAAGGTCCCGGAAAAGTCCAAGGAAGGCGAAGCCGCCGACCTCAAGGCGATGGGCAAGCAGGTGACGACAAAGACCAACTAGAGACAAGGCTTTCCGGAGGTCGAAGTCAGCTAGCTCGTTGAGCCGCTTAGGTGAAGTTTGAACCCGGTCATGTTCTGATCGCCCAGGTCGGAGCGTAGCTTCATGCTCGGAATCAAATAGTCGCCGCCATTCTGCCGGCGATAGGGGATGGGTTGCGTGGTCGCGAACGTTCTCATCCTCTCGCGCAGGCGCTCGGCAGCGGGCTCGAAGTCGGCTTCGCCGAAGCGGTCGACGCTATAGGCGACGAACGGCGGAAGGACGTCGTAGCCCGGGTAGTAGAGAATCCCGTGGTTGATCGGGAACAGCAAGTCGTCGATCTCTCCGTTGACGCCGCGAGGCGCATAGTGCTCTTCCCAGCCGCCGGCGGTCACGATCAACATTGCGCGCTTGCCCATCAAGGTTCCCTCGCCGTAGCGGTCGCCCCATCGCTTGTCGCTATGCTCACCCACACCGTAAGCGAAGCCGTAGGCGAAGACCCTGTCGACCCAGCCCTTGAGGATCGCCGGCATGGCAAACCACCAGAGCGGAAACTGGAGAATCAGCGCATCCGCCCACCGCAGCTTTGCGATCTCGGCCTTGACGTCCTCGGTCAGCGCGTCGGTTTCAAAAGACTTTTTTGATGCTGCGGCAGGCATCAACCGCGCGTCGGACGCCAAAATCGGAAAGTCGGCCCGATCAACCGCTGATTTCCAACGCTGGGCGTAGAGGTCCGTCACCCGCACTTCGTGGCCTTGTGCCTCGAGTTCTCTGATGGCGACGTCGCGGAGCGCGCCGTTGAGCGAGCGCGATTCGGGATGAGCGAAGACAAGTAGAATTTTCATGCAGGGACTCCGAGGACTGAAAAACTGGTCCCTTAGCTAGGCAATATCGACATGATCCGCTACGTATTCATAATGCATAAGATTGTGCCGAATAATGGATAAATCGGATATCACGTTCGAACGCATGCGCACCTTCGTTCGCGTTGCGGAACGGGGTAATCTGTCGCTGGTTGCCAGCGAACTCGGCATAGGGCAATCGACGGTTACGCGGCATTTGCAGGAGCTTGAAGAGGCGGTGGGTGTGCCTTTGCTCAGCAGGACCACCCGGCGGGTCACGCTGACCGATGAGGGTAGCCGGTACTATACAAACAGTATCCAGATCCTGCGCCTTGTCGAGCAGGCCGGCGACGAAGCGCGGGGCGCACGTGGCGCGCCGGCTGGCACCATCCGGATATCCTGTACGGCCGCTTTCGGGGTCTTGCACACCACCCGGCTCATCTTCGCCTTTCAGGACCGATATCCCGACATCGGAATTGACCTCAGCCTCACCGATGAGCGTGTGGATTTGGTCCGGGAAGGCGTCGATATTGCGCTTCGCTTGGGACCACTTACTGACAGCTCGTTGAAGCTGCGGGCCCTCGGCCTGTCACGGCGCCTGCTCGTGGCATCGCCGGATTATCTGGCGGCGCGAGGGAGACCGGCTGTCCCGTCGGACCTGTCTGGACATGAGGGCATCCGGATGTCGAACGTGGCGGGCAGTGAAACTCTTGCTTTGCAGGGCGCTGGAGGCGAGCGCTATATGGTGCCCTTCGCGGGGCGACTGCGTGTCGACCATGGGCTTGCCGCGCGTGAGGCCTTGGTCGCGGGTCGAGGGATCGCACCGGCTCATCGATGGCTTGTCGGAGATCTTTTGGAGGCTGGCCTGCTCGAGACCTTACTGGATGATTATTCGCTGCCGTCCATCCCGCTGAACATGCTGATCGTCCCGGAGCGCGCGGGCGTTGCAAGGGTTCGCCTGCTGGTCGACTTTCTGGCTGAACGGATAGCCGATATCCCGGGGATCGAGAAGTCCATCTCACAGCGTTAGCCGCTATCTGGTCTGACCAGAAGAGTAGCTTGCGATAGCGCCAACCATCGTTTATCGCCGATGGACGATGAGCGACAGCCCCTTCGAAACCCATACACTCCGCTCCGCGTCGGAGGCCCCGGACAGCCGCGCCGTCGCCGCCCGGCTTGCCGCGCTTTCGCACCCGGCGCGTATCGAAATCCTGAAATACCTGTCGGCCAGCAGCTCCTGTTGCTGCCGAGAGGTCGTCGATCGTTTCGATCTGGCGCAGTCCACCGTGTCACAGCATTTGAAGATATTGGTCGAAGCCGGGCTGGTCCGGTTCGAGCCTGATCGCCAACGCTCGCGCTATGCGATCGACCACGCAGCGCTCGCCGATGTCTCGATGTCGCTGACCGCGCTCGTCAATTCCTGCTGCTCCGGCCGCTAGATCCATGATCCCGAAAACTGCAGCCCTGTTTTCGGAAGAGATCATGGTCAAAAAGACATAAGAAGAAGGCACAAAGAATGGCCAAAAAAACCGTCTCCGACTCTTCGACCTTCAAGACGCTGCTCAACCTGTGGCCCTATATGTGGCCGGCGGATCGTGCGGATCTGAGAGCCCGGGTCACGTGGGCGACGCTTCTGTTGGTTGTGGCCAAGCTGACACTGGTCGCCGGTCCCTATTTTTTCAAATGGGCGACCGACGCGCTGGCCGGTGACGCCAAATCGGTGCCGCCGCTGCCGAGCTTTCTGCTGGCGCCCGTCATGCTGGTCGTCGCCTACAATGTCGTGCGCCTGGTGCAGCTTGGCTTCAATCAGTTGCGCGACGCATTGTTTGCCCGCGTTGGCCAGTACGCGGTGCGCCAGCTTGCCTTCCGCACCTTCGTCCACATGCACCAACTGTCGCTGCGCTTTCATCTCGAGCGCCGGACCGGCGGCCTGTCGCGCATCATCGAACGTGGCACCAAGGGCATCGAGACGATCGTGCGCTTCATCATGCTTAATACAGCGCCGACGATTCTCGAGTTCGCCCTGACCACCGGCATCTTCGCCTACACCTATGGCTGGAAATATGTGGCGGTCGTCGCGGTCACCGTCTGGGTCTATGTCTGGTTCACGGTGCGCGCCAGCGACTGGCGCATCTCGATCCGCCGCGACATGAACGACAGCGACACCGATGCCAACACCAAGGCGATCGACTCGCTGCTAAACTACGAAACGGTCAAGTATTTCAACAACGAAGGCATGGAGGCCGAGCGCTTCGACCGCTCCATGGCACGCTACGAGATATCGGCGACGCGCATCTGGACCTCGCTTGGCTGGCTGAATTTTGGCCAGGGCATCATCTTTGGCCTCGGCACAGTCATCGTCATGTGCATGTCGGCGCTGGAGGTGCAGGCCGGCACGCAGACGGTCGGCGATTTCGTCTTCATCAACGCCATGCTGATGCAGTTGTCGGTTCCGCTCAATTTCATCGGCTTCATCTACCGCGAAATCCGCCAAGGGCTGACCGATATCGAGCAGATGTTCGACCTTTTGGATGTGCCGCAGGAGATCGTCGACAAGCCGGATGCGAAGCCACTATCTGTCAGCGCCGGCAAGGTCGAGTTCCGCGACGTTCAATTCTCCTACGACCCGAACCGCAAGATCCTGAAGGGCGTCAGCTTCGAGGTGCCGGCCGGCAAGACCGTCGCCATTGTCGGGCCATCGGGCGCCGGCAAGTCGACCATCTCGCGGCTTCTATTCCGCTTCTACGATGTGCAGGACGGCCAGGTGCTGATCGACGGCCAGGATATCAGGGACGTGACGCAGGAGAGCCTGCGCGGAGCAATCGGCATGGTGCCGCAGGATACTGTGCTGTTCAACGACACCATCGCCTACAACATCCGCTACGGCCGCGTCGGTGCCAGCGAGGAGGATATGCGCAAGGCTGCCGAACTCGCCCAGATCGGCCCCTTCATCGAGCGGCTGCCAGATGGCTACAAATCGATGGTCGGTGAGCGTGGGCTGAAACTCTCGGGCGGCGAGAAGCAGCGCGTGGCGATCGCCCGCACCATCCTGAAAGCCCCGCCGATCCTGATGCTCGACGAAGCGACTTCGGCCCTCGACAGCCACACCGAGCAGGAAATCCAGGCGGCGCTCGACCTGGTCAGCCGCGGTCGCACCACCATCGTCATCGCCCACCGGCTGTCGACGGTGATTACGGCCGACGAGATCATCGTGCTGCAGGACGGCCAAATCGCCGAGCGCGGAACGCATGCCGAACTGATGCACAAGCATGGCCTCTACGCCTCGATGTGGGATCGCCAGCGCGAGGCAACGGAGGCCGAGGAGCGGCTGCGCATCGCCCGCGAGGGCGACGAACTTGGGGTCATCGTTCGCCGCCGGCTATCCGAGGTGAATTGATGCCGCCTACCAGGTGAGCCGCCTACCAGATGAGAAGGAAGAAATTTCCGCTTGACCTCAACTTAAGTTGAGATTGTAGGTCGTTCTTGGAGCCCGGAAGCAACATGATCCAAGAACGGAATGATCGAAATGAGTAAGGGAAATCAGAACGTTAACGGCGGCAGCGTGTTCAGGGTGGACAAATTCGTTGTCCCGGCCGCCGCTCGCGAAGAGATACTGGCCAAGGTTAGGACAACGCATGAATTGCTGCGCCTGCAGCAAGGCTTCGTGCAGGATTTCCTACTCGAGCAATTCTCGGGTCCTGGCGAGTTCAACCTCGTCACTATCGTCGAATGGGAGAGCCAGACGGCCGTCGACAATGTCGTGCCGATCGTCAAGGCGGCGCACGAGCGCATCGCCTTCAACCCGCAGGAGACGATCGCCCGGCTCGGTGTTCGGGCCGACATCGCCAACTATCAGCGAGTTCCCGAACTGTAATAAGGCTTCTTACGGCCAGCCGACGCCGGGTGCCGGTGCGTCCACGCTGAGCACCTGGCCGGTGCGCGCGTCGCTGACCATGTGCTCGAAGCCACGCCATTCGGCGGCGAGAATGAACAGCGTTTTCCTGTCGGTGCCGCCCAGCATGCAGGCAAAGCAGCCGCGATCGACAACGACCGTCTGCAACACCTCACCGCCTTCGCTCACGCGCACGCAATGCTTGTTGGGAACATCCGCATACCAGATCGCCCCGTCGGCATCGAGGCAGATGCCGTCGGGATAGCCGTCGAGATCGGCCCAGACGTGCCGGTTGGACAGAGTGCCGTCGGCCGCGATGTCGAAGGCAGTCAGCCTGTTGGCATGCGATTCGGCGACGATCAGCGTCTTGTTGTCCGGGGTGACCGCCATGCCGTTGGCAAAGGCGATATTCTCGGCCACTTGCCGGACCGCACCGTCCGGCGTGACCAGCACGATCGTGCCGGGACCGAAATGCTCGCCCGGCGCCGGCGCCGGGCCACCGCCATTGACATAGATGTTGCCGCGCCCATCGACGACGATTTCGTTCCACGGGCTTTTCGAGAGGCTGCGCAAATCGGCATGGGTGACGAGTCTTCCATCTGCTTCCTGCCGCAGAAGCAAGCCGTCGCGACCGGAGATGACAAGCAGACGGCCATCCGGCAGCCAGTCGATGGAGTAGGGCAGGACAGCCGGCACGGTAAGCACAATCTCGCGGTTGCCGTCGGCATCGACGGCGATGATCTCGCCGGTGCCCCAGTTGCAGACCCAAAGCCGTCCGTTGTGCCAACGCGGCGACTCGCCGAAGGCGAGGCCGGCGGTCAGGAGATGCGCTTGGGTGGCCGGTTGTTTCTGCATTTGCGAGAGCTCCTTGTTGCGCACGTCATCATGGCCGGGCGGTCCAGAAAGACGCTGTCTCACCAAGGACGGATGACGGCGTGCGTTGCCGACAGGCATCACGCAACAATTCAACTCGGCCACCTCTACGCTGAGCTCCTGAAGCAAAATCTCGAAATCAGTTTTCTGAATGCTCTAAAAACGTCGGCGACTAGACATTTGAAAATGAATTTCAAATGCTTTTATTTGCTCTTCAAGGTATTATTCTGCTGCTGCAGATAAGAAGGCCGCTGGCATGTTCGGAATTTTTTCGCGGAAGAAAAAGCTTCAGCAGTCGACAACGGTTTCGGCCGACCGTTCGGAGCAGCCGATGGCCAGCCCGCATGTGTCTTCAGTTATTGTCCCGTTTTCAGCTGTCGAGCGCGCTGCCAAGGAGAATTACGTTGCTGATCTCGTGACCGCGGTCATGGATTTCGTCAACGCGATGCTCAACCAGGGCCTCTACGAAGATCACGAAATTCCGGCATCGGCGAGGCAGTTTTTTCATACTTATCTCTACGCCCTGGAAGTAAGCAATGGCGGCCACAGCCAATTTATCCGCAACTACCATGGTGGCTTCGACAAAATTACCTCCGATGCGAGGTTGGCTCTGGCTGGAATGCGAGCGACAAATCATTTGGCTGCTTTGGAACAAATGGTCGCTTGGGTCAGGGAACACCCAAAAGAAGCGGAGGAACAGACCGGATTCGAAGGTGGTCGCGCTGATTTCCTTGATGAGCTCGACGATCTTTTTTACAAGGAGGAAGATAGCGTCCCGTTGCTTGCCCGCGCAGTGGGTTGGATTGCCTCATGGCCTGAACTGGAGATTGTCGACGATGCCGAATGCCAGGAGGCCATTCTCGACGTTGTGATGGCTAATCCCAGGCGTGAACCTCGATTGCGCCATCGCTCGGTGTTCCATCTGAAAGCAGTGATGACGAGCCGACTTCAAGTGGGCATCGGTTTAGCCTGTGCAGGCTTGCCGCAACCCGAGGTCAAGCTCGGGGTCGGCGAAGGAAGGATGTTGGACATAGACGGCGAGAAGCAGATGGCTTTTCCTGTCGTAACCAATGCCTGCAGGGCGCTTTTGTGCGTGGTCACGTCGACGCATGCAGCGGCATACCAGTACCTTGCTGCCGATGGCACGGAACTGGAACTCGACTTCGGACCCAACGACAGCGTCACCGACGACATCGATGAGTTATTTGGTGACAGTGTTCCACGTGTCGGCTTGAAGCTGTCGCATGTCGGCGCCGATTCAATAGCGACCGTCATCAAATTGGCTGAAGCCTATCGGGCGCCAGCAGCCCTCGACCTTCTTTTGCGCAGGGCTGGAGTAGACACTGCAGGAGCAGTTGCCTTGCCGTCGATGTTGGTTCCGAGAGAGGGAGGATCGGTCGTCAGTTGGACAGTTGCTGCTGGCGCTAGACCATTGCTCTTGTTGTCCGCTCCCAACGGTAGCATGCTCTTGAGATCGAGCGCGGAAGACCCGCTAGCGGACGCCGGTAGGCTTGAAATCGAAGAACATTTTGCGCGAGCCGAAGCCGATGGCGCCAACTAATCTGGTCCGGTCGTCTCGATGGCGCCGCGCTACTTTTTCTCCGTCAGGAAGAACGTTCCATCAGCATGGTCGGCGCAAATGGCCTTTTCCGCCACGCTGGCGGCCTTGCTGCAGTCAAAGGATAGCTTGGCTTGCGCTATTGCGCTGCCATTCGATGCCGCCAGCGCGAGCAGAACCGCACTTGTGGCGGCCCATCGCTTGGCAATGAGGTGCGCCGTGTTGGGGTTTAAGATCATGGGCGGTCGGTTTGTTCCCGCATTTTGAACCGGCGGTGCCCCGAATTCTGCCGACAATGACGCCGACAGGCGAGCGCACCACCGCTTCTGTAGGACGCGGCCAATACAGCCTTGCCGATTGTTGCGTTGCGGCGAGGGGGGCTTTCGGCTATTGAGGCCGCAATTGAAACGGAGCCCGTTTTTACCCGATGAGCCTTGTCGATACGGTCAAGAACGCGTTCGTACCGATCCATCGCGAAGGCTATCCCTTCATTGCGGCCTTTGGCGCGGCGACGCTTTTCCTCGGCTATTTCTCTTCGATCCTGTTTTGGATCGGCCTTATCCTGACGGCCTGGTGCGTCTATTTCTTCCGCGATCCCGAGCGCGTCACGCCGGTCGACGACCACCTCGTGGTCAGCCCCGCAGACGGCATCATTTCTGCGGTCGGGCCGGCTGTGCCGCCGCGCGAGCTTGGTCTCGGCAACGTCGAAATGACCCGTATCTCCGTGTTCATGAACGTGTTTTCCTGCCATGTGAACCGCGCTCCCGTACGCGGGCGCATCACCACGATCGAGCATCGGCCGGGAAAATTCCTCAATGCCGAACTCGACAAGGCCAGCACCGAGAACGAGCGCAACGGCCTGGTCATCGAGAGCCCCAACGGTACGGTCGCCGCCGTCCAGATCGCCGGCCTGGTGGCGCGGCGCATCGTCTGCTGGGCCGAGGCCGGCGGCTCGATCGCCATCGGCGAGCGCTTCGGCCTGATCCGCTTCGGCTCGCGTGTCGATGTGTTCCTGCCGCTGGCCGCCACGCCGCGTGTTGCCGTTGGCCAGACGGCGGTCGGCGGCGAAACGGTGCTGGCCGAATTCGGCGGTGTCGCCGGCACGCCTCTTGTTCGGATTTCCTGACCGTGGGCACGCAATACAAAAAGTTCGAGGCTCATGCCAGCGGCGGTCCGCGCATCCGGGAAATCCCTATGCGCATGGTGCTGCCCAATCTGGTCACCGTGCTGGCCATCTGCGCCGGCCTGTCCGGCATCCGCTTCGGCTTCGAAGGCCGTTTCGAGCCGGCGGTGGTGATGGTGCTGCTTGCGGCCTTCCTCGACGGCATTGACGGCCGCCTGGCGCGGATGCTGAAGGCGACCTCCAAATTCGGGGCGCAGATGGATTCGCTGGCCGACATCGTCAATTTCGGCGTCGCACCGGCTCTGGTGCTCTATGCCTTCCTGCTCGACCGCGCCGGCTCGCCGGGATGGATCGCCGCACTTCTGTTTGCCATCGCCTGCGGGCTGCGGCTCGCCCGGTTCAACGTGCTTGACGACGAGAAGGCCGATCGCCCCCTATGGCAGTCCGAATATTTCGTCGGCGTGCCGGCGCCGGCGGGCGCCGTGCTGGTGATGCTGCCGCTCTATCTTTATTTCCTCCGCACCGGGCTGGAGCCCAGTCGTCCAGCCGCCTTCGTCGCCACCGGCTTCACCATCCTGGTCGCCTTCCTGCTGGTCAGCCGGCTGCCGGTCTATTCCGGCAAGAACCTGAGAATCCCGGGCGACAAGGTGCTGCCGATCATCCTCGGTGTCGTGCTCTACGTGCTCCTGCTGATGACCTATCCCTGGTACACGCTGACGGCGTCGGTCGCCGGCTACCTGATCTTCCTGCCGTTCAGCGTGCGCGCCTATTCGAAACGTGCCAAGCTGGAGGGTGAGAAGATACCGCCTTCGGATATAGGTTAAGTCATTATCTCCCCCCTTGAGGGTCAGATGGCCGGCAGGCCAGAGGGGGTCGCGCGCGTGAAGCGCCAACCTCTGACTGTCGCAAGACACCCGGTCGAACCGACCCCCTCTGTCGCCTTCGGCGACATCTCCCCCTCAAGGGGGGAGATTACGCCGCGACGCCGAGTCCCAGCCTGTCGATCGCCAGCTTTCTCGTCGACACATAGTCTGTCTTGCCGGAACCCAGCACCGGGATTTCCTCGACCTTGACGATGTCGTTGGGCACCATCAGCTCAGCCGCACCTGCCTGTTTGCCGAATTTGCGCAACTCGTCGGGATTGGCGTCGTCGGCGGTGGTGACCAGCACGATGCGTTCGCCCCGCCGCTTGTCCGGCACGGCCACCGCCGCGTGCCGTTCTTCCGGCCATAGCGACTGTACCAGCATCTCGACCGCGCCGAGCGACACCATTTCGCCGGCGATCTTGGCAAAGCGCTTGGCGCGGCCGCGTATGGTGATGAAGCCTTCGCGGTCGACCGAAACGATGTCGCCAGTGTCGTGCCAGCCGCTCAACGGCTGCAGTTCACCGGGACGCTCCGCGGTCATGTAGCCCATCATCAGGTTTGGTCCGTCGAGCCACAATTGCCCGGCGCCGGAGATGCCTTCGACCGGCTCCAGCTTCATGCGCATGGCCGGCAGCAGCCGGCCGACGGTGCCGTCGCGGCCATGGATTGCGGTGTTGACGGCAACCACGGGGGCGGCCTCGGTCAGTCCGAATCCTTCGATGATCTCCGCCTGGAAGCGTTCGCGATAGATGCGGCGGGTTTCCGGCTTCACTGCCTCGGCGCCGGCGACGACAAAGCGCAGGCTGGAAAAATCCCCATCCTTGGCGGTGCGCGCATAATTGGCGAGGAACGTGTCGGTGCCGAACATGATGGTCGGTTTCGCCTTGCGCGCCACCTCGGGGATGATCTTGTAGTGGAGAGGCGAGGGGTAGAGGAACAACTTCACGCCGGTGACCAGCGGCAGGATGGTGCCGCCCGTCAGCCCGAACGAGTGAAACACCGGCAGCACGTTGAGAAGGATGTCGGCAGGCGAGATGGTGATGCGTGCCTCCGCCTGCATGGCGTTGGCCAGCAGGTTCTTGTGCGAAAGGATCACCGCTTTCGGCGTGCCTTCCGAACCAGAGGTGAACAGGATCACCGCCGGCTTGGCAGCATCCTGCCGTTGCAGCGGCCAGCGCCACAGCAAGGCGGCGGCAAGCTTGTCCAGCGCCGTGACGCCTTCCCGCACATCCTCCAGCCAAAGCAGCCTGGCACCGCCCTTTTCGACAGCCTCGACGATATCGGCAAGGTCGGCCTTCTCGACGAACGCGCGGGAGGAAATCACGGTCCTTATCACCGCCGTGCGCACCGCCGCAGTCACGCTCGCCGGCCCTGCCGTATAGTTGATCATCGCTGCCACCCGGCCGGCGGACAGAAGCCCGGTAAGCGACAGCACGACGCCATTGGCGTTCGGCAGCATCAGCCCAACCGCTTCGCCCGGCGCCGTTACCGCCTCGAAGCGGCGGCCGAGGACCCGGGCGCCGATGAACATCTTGCGGTAGCTCAGCGCGCCGGAGATGACGTCCTCGATGATCGGGTGCGAAGCGCCGACGCGGTCGGCGGCATCGCGCATGGCCAGGAACAGGCCACGATCGAGGTTAGTGCTGAAAAGCCGTGCCTCGGCGACGCGGTCGAACAGCGCATTGGTGTTCGAGGCCTGGTCGGGGTTGCGCGCCACCAGTTCGGCGATGGTCATCGGCTCCAGCACGCTGATCGACAGTTGCGGAAACCAGTGCCGTGGTGCCTTGTCCGCTGGCGTCAATGACACCGGCAGGCTTCGTGCGCCGCCGACGAAGACCGGCACGATGCTGGCGTTCGCCTGCATGGCGATGCGGGTGACGGCACGAAACAGCCGAAACGTCTTGACGTCAGGCTCGACCGCATCCGGCAGATAGACGGCGAGCCGGCCTTTGCCTTTGAGGACACGCACCAGCCGGCGGCTGACGAAGACGTGTTCCGCATTGAAGGCGATGGTACGGCCAAGCCCGCGCCACGGTTCGAGCCAAGGGGACCGCGCCGAGACCTCGTCGAGTATGTGCAGTGTGTCGTCCGGCAGAAGCGACAGCATCAGCGCCGGTTCGAAACGCGACTGATGCGAGATGACGTAGATGACGGGAGCCTGCGCGTTGCGGGCGATCCTGATGCGGGCGTCGGCGATCCGGTAGGCGAGCTTGAACGGCACATAGAGCAGCGCCTGGGTGAAGCGCAGGCCGAGGCGGAATTTTTCCACGATGCCGATCAGCAGCCAGGCGAGGGCAAGACCTGCAAGCAGCGCCAGTGTCAGGATCATGCCGCGTCTCTCCCAACGTTTTATCATCTCGGCTCTTTTGCGGCCGCTTCGGCAAGAACCTAGACCATGTGGGAGCAACGTCAATGCGGATGAGGGCAAGCTTACCTTCTCGCCCCGGGCGAAAATGGTCTGTATTCACGCCGCCTTCAACCGTCCGCTGATGAAACGGAATTCCTGCGTCTTGCCGCCATAGCCATAGGCCGCCGCCGGCACTTCGTGCACGAAGGCATAACTTTCCTCATGCACGCCGCCCAACAGGCGGCCGAAGGCCGCAAAGATCGCCTTGAGATAGGCCTCCAGCTCGAGCTTGGTGTTGGTGCCGTCAACCACCTTGATATCAAGCCAGAACGTATGGGTGCCGTCCTCGGCCAGCGACTTGCCGCCGGCGAACCAGTGCTGCGGATCGATGTAGGATATGGCAACCGCGGTGATCGTCGGATCCTTGCGCAGCTGCGTGGCGGTGATTTCGGTGACTTCTTTTGCGATGCGAGTGGAAAGAGCCGCGTCAGGCCTGCCGGTGACGCTGATGTTGATGATGGGCATTTCTCTTCTCCTTGGTTCGAGCGGCGTCTGATCGCCGCTGGACGGGACTATGTTACCCCTATTCAGTCAAGAAAATCGAATTGTTTTTAACTGAAAGTTCGATATTATCAAATTATGGAAACGCTTGATCCCGATCTGCTCAGAACCTTCCTAGCGTTCGTCGACAGCGGCTCACTGGCCCAGGCGGCTTCAAATGTCGGCCGTTCGCCCTCGGCGGTTACCGCCCAGATGCAACGGCTGGAGGAAATCGTCGGCGAGCCGCTACTGGCGCCGCAAGGGCGGGGCCGCGGCCTGACGCCGGCGGGTGAGGACCTCGTCGGCCATGCCAGGCGTATCCTTGCCGCCCATCGGGAGGCATGGCTGGCGATGAAGGGGGCACGCGCTGCCGGGCGCGTCGCCATCGGCACGACACAGGATTTCGCCGATAGCGGCCTGCCGGACCTGCTGCGTGCCTTCGCCGTCAGTCACCCGCGCGTCAGGATCGAACTGCGTGTCGGCCGCTCCGCCGAACTGGCGCAGGCGCTACAGTCCGGCGGACTCGATCTGGCGATCGTCATGCGCCAGGCGGCAGTGCCGGACGAAGTCGGCGTTCTGCGTGAGCCGATGATATGGCTGTGCTCGCAGAAAGGCTTGGCCTCGCGGCAGGAGGAACTGCCGCTGGCGCTGCTCGATCCGTATTGCGGCTTTCGCGAAGCGGCACTTGCCGCGCTCGATGCGGCCGGCCGCCGCTACCGCATTGCTGCCGGAAGTGCCAGTCTGGCCGGCTTACGCACGGCGGTGAACGCCGGCGTCGCGTTGACGCTGCGAACGGCCCGCTTTGCCCATTCCGGCATTGTCGAGACGCCGCGCGAGCTTGGCCTGCCACAGGTTCCGACGGCTGAATTCGCGATCAGGCTGCGCGCCGGCAACGATGGTCCGGCGGGCGATCTGGCGACACTGCTCAGTCGCAACCTTGCCTCGTCGACCGGCTGAACGGCAAAGAAAAAGCCGACCTTGCGGTCGGCTGAGAGTAGGACGGGCCGAGGGGTTTGGGGGGACTTGGGGATGGCCCGTCGCACCAACAATGCTTGACCCGGATAATGGTTCCACGACTGTGTAACTTTTTTTAAGAATATTTGACGTCATGCGTTGCGAGCGGGCCATCAGCCAATCCCGCCCAGCATGGCAAACACAGCGCACAACACAATAGCGCCGCCTATCATGCTGGCGACTGGTGCAATCCGCCCAGGAACAGAAAGGCAAACCGGACCGCGAACCGCACTTCGGCCGAGCAGAGCAATCCGGATTCGGCCGCCGGGATCGGCCTCCGCCACAGGATCGGCTGCGTGCGCCATACGGGCGAAAGTCGATGCAACGCCAACCGTGCTGAGGCAGCGTTCCATGGCGAGCTGAGCTGTCACAAAGCTTATTGCGTTACCTGATAGAGCTCCGAGGCGGCTTCTTTCAGGGCGCGCCGACCATCGGATCTGAAATACATCATGTGCCCGCCCTCGACGACATCGAGATGGATCGGCTTGGCATTGGCGAGCGACGAGATCTGGTTCACCAGGTAACGCGAGGCGAGGTAAGGCGTGACTAGGTCGGTGTAGCCGTTGACGATCACGACGCCGAGCGAAGGGTTCAGCGAGCGTGCTTTTTGCAGATCATTCATCACCCCGGCATAGCCTTGCCGTGAGGCGCTGGTCCCGTAATCCCAATTGTGGCTGATTTCGCCATTCAGCAGCCGATAGCTGACATCGGTGCGGAAATTCAACTCGTTGCTGATATAGCCGACGAAAGCCGACGTTAACGCCGGGACGCTCCGGTCGAGCACGGGATCCGGGCCGGCGATGCGGGCGCTCTCGGGCGCGATGTCCGCCGTGCCGATCATGGCGTCGTATGGGCTGAGCACTTTGCCGCTGGCACGGGCGAATTCCCTTGCGAACAGGCCGGTGGGGATGCGGGCGGAGTTCCGCTGCACGAGTTCGAGCGGCAGGCCGGTGATGTCAGCCACGCGTTGGCTCGCCAGCCGCCTGCCTTGCTCCAGTCCGCTGGTGAGCGCCGTAAGGTAATCGCCCAGCGCATATTGTTCGACTTCCGCCAGCTTCTCTCGCAACGCATCGCCGCTGACGCCTTCGGCGCGCAGGCGCACCGCCGCCAGCGAAGGCAGTTCGAGTGCCCAATGCAGCGGCTCGAACTCGTCGGGCTGCACCAGCGTGAATTCCAGCGCCGGGGAGATCAGCACGATGCCGTTCGGACTGATGCCGATATCTTCCTGCAATGTCCTGGCAAGTAGCGCCGCCCGAAACCCGCCATAGCTTTCGCCGGCGAGGAACAGCGGCGATCCGGTGCGGCCGTTCTGCGCGAGATAGAGCCGGATGAAGGCGCCGACCGAGCTGGCATCCTGGTTGACGCCCCAGAAGTCGTGCGTGTCCTGGCCCGGTGCCTCGCGGCTGTATCCTGTCCCGACCGGATCGACGAAGACGAGATCGGTCATGTCGAGCCAGCTGTCCGGATTATCGATGAGTCTTTGCGGCGGGGGCAGGAATTCGCCTTCGGCTCCCGTTGCGATAATACGCGGACCGAGTGCTCCGATATGCAGATAGGCGGACGCTGCTCCGGGGCCGCCATTGAACACGAAGGTTATCGGCCGCTGCGGGTCTTTGGCCGCCTTTGCCGGTGGCTCCAGCGTGTAAGCGACATAGAAGATCTCCGCCGTGACATCACCCTTGCCCGAAAGCAGCGACAAGGTGGCGGCCTTTGCCTGATAATCCAGCTTGCGCCCGGCGAGGGTGATCGAGTGCCTGGTGATCTGCGGCGGCGGCAGCAGGGACAGCACGCCGCCCGAGGGTGCCGGCCGCTCCGCCGTTTCAGCCAGGGCGGGCTGCGCCAGGGCGGCAAGCACCGGGAGGATAAGGAAGATCAGTTTCAGCTTGACCGGCATGATGGCTCCGCGAGAACAACTCCCGCATAGGTATGGCCTAGATGATCGAAGTCAAAGGAAATGGCTGTGTGGTTGAACAACTGACGCTGCCGTGTTCCTTCTCCCTTCGTCCTGCCGGACTCTCTTGGGAAAAGGGGACTGGCAGCTTCGCCGGCCACGGCCTGGCTGCGTTGGTGGTAGGCGAAAGCCGGCGTGACGTGGCTGCCATTCGAGAGCGGCGGGTTTGGCGGCCGCGGCAATGGCCGCGACGCCCGAAGAATTGTCGGCTCGCTTCTCAGCGGCGACGAGCGGGCTGCTTGGCTCCGACCGCGTCTTGGCGGCTGGCTTGTATGCAGTGGCGATGAACAACATTGCCTTCCCGTGGTGATCGGCGCAAATCTCGACTGTACGAGACAGTCGACGAAAGGGAGAAAGCATGGATGCGACCGAACTGAAG
This sequence comes from Mesorhizobium sp. M0051, assembly GCF_040323235.1. NCBI lineage: Bacteria > Pseudomonadati > Pseudomonadota > Alphaproteobacteria > Hyphomicrobiales > Phyllobacteriaceae > Mesorhizobium > Mesorhizobium sp. M0051. The sequence continues at coordinate 70,142 of NZ_JAMYUT010000005.1, read as the reverse complement.
GCCATGCAGGCGCCGCTGAAGCAGGCCTATCGCGACGACGCTTCGCAGGCCCTGATCACGCTTCGCGCCAAGGGCTCGATCGACGACCAGTCGGTCGCCTGCAAGGTGGAGACGGGCAGGGCGCTCGCCATCGCCGGGCTGCATCCGGCAACAGGTGGCTCAGGCCTTGAGCTCTGCTCGGGCGACATGTTGCTGGAAGCGCTGGTGGCCTGCGCCGGGGTGACGCTGAAGGCGGTGGCGACGGCGCTTGAGTTCAAGATCGGCGCCGCCACGGTGGAAGCAGAAGGCGACCTCGATTTTCGCGGCACGCTCGGTGTGGCAAAAGATGCCCCGGTCGGCTTTCGCGCCATTCGGCTCAATTTCAACCTCGACACCGATGAGCCGCAGGAGCGGGTAGACTCACTGCTGAAGCTGACCGAGCGCTATTGCGTGGTGTTCCAGACCATCAACCAGAAGCCGGAACTGACGGTTTCAGCTCGGCGCTGACGCTTACTGCGCTGACGGTTCTTCCGCATCGCCCTCGTCGGTGAAGGGCGAGGCGCTCGGCACGCATTGCACCGACCAGCCGGCCGGTGTCGGCTGTTTCTGATACTCAGCGATGGCGGCGGTGCACTGTTCGCGCTTGTCGAAGGTGCTGGGCAGGACGACCATGCCGCCCTGCGGGCCGGCGATTACCAGATACCAGACCAACGCTGCGGTCGTTGCCATTGGGATTTCCTCGTTCTGCCAGTTGGGCGCTTGTTGTGGGAGTCGCTATGATCCTACCAACTCCACGGAAGTGACGAAAGCATGGCCGCTGCGCAGCCTCCAGCCGCCACATCACAGCCGCGTGACGAGGCGGCGGGTTTGTCCCGCGCGAGTGCGGCTATTCCGGCTGCCGATAGGCGACGAAGCGGTTGTGCTTGGCCTGGAAGATCAGCCCGGTCTCCTTCAAGTCGGGGCTCGCCAGCGGCACGATGAGCTTGGCGATCTCCGAAGGGTGCGGCAGCGTCGCCGGATCCTCGCCGGGCACCGCCTGCGCCCGCATGGCTGTCCGGGTGGCGCCGGGGTCGGCTGCATTGACGCGCAGCGGCAGGCTCTGCGTCTCATGCGCCCAGGAACGCATCATCGTCTCGACCGCCGCCTTGGACGCTGCGTAGGGCGCCCAGAACGCGCGGGCCGAGTGCGCGGCATTGGATGACAGGATGATCGCTCGCCCGGCGTCGGAGAGCCGCAGCAGCGGGTCGACCGAGCGGATCAGCCGCCAAGTCGAGGTGACGTTGATGGTCATCACCTTCTCGAAGGTTTTTGCTTCGACATGACCGATCGGCGAAATGACGCCGAGCACGCCGGCATTGGCGACGAGAATGTCGAGTTTGCCCCAGCGTTCGTGGATGGCGCCGCCCAGCCGGTCGATGCCGGCCATGTCGGCGAGGTCGAGCGGCACCAGCGTCGCCTGGCCACCGGCAGCCTTGATCTGATCGTCAAGCTCTTCCAGGCCGCCGACAGTGCGCGCCACCGCGACGACATGGGCGCCTGCGGCAGCCAATTCCTTGGCGATGAAATAGCCGATGCCGCGCGAGGCGCCGGTGACGACCGCAACGCGGCCGGTAAGGTCGAGGGGACGGGTCAACGGGCAACTCCGAGGGCTAGCGTTCTAACTCGGACTTGGCTCTGCCTCGTCAGCCTGCATATTTGGCGAAAGCGGAGGTGGGAGCGCAATCTCCCCCCTTGCGGGGGAGATGTCCGGCAGGACAGAGGGGGGTGTGAAGGATCGCCAATTTTCGAAATGATCCGACCCCGAGAGAGAACCCGGCCACGCGCGCGGCTGGAATTGATGGACAGGATGGAGGGACAGCACCCCCCTCTGCCCTGCCGGGCATCTCCCCCGCAAGGGGGGAGATCGGCTGCTTCGAGGAGGCCGCAACAAAGTGATCGCGGCGAAATTTGCAAACCGGCGAAATTCACAGTTGCAGCAAGGCCCTACGTCCCGCTCGTCGCCAGCAACGACAGCGTGCGCACATTATCGTGGCCTTCGAAGTCGAGCAGGCGGGTCGGGTACTGGCCGGTGAAGCAGGCGTCGCAGAATTGCGGTTGGTCGTTGTCGCGGCTGGCCTCGCCGACGGCACGGTAAAGTCCGTCGATGGTGAGGAAGCCGAGCGAATCGACGCGGATGAATTCGGCCATTTCTTCAACCGACATGCGCGATGCCAGAAGCTTCGACTTCTCCGGCGTGTCGACGCCGTAGAAGCAGGAGGCGCGTGTCGGTGGCGAGGCGATGCGCATATGCACTTCCTTGGCGCCGGCGTCGCGCACCATCTGCACGATCTTCTGGCTGGTGGTGCCGCGCACGATGCTATCGTCGACCAGCACCACGCGCTTGCCCTCGATCATGCGGCGGTTGGCATTGTGCTTCAGCTTGACGCCCATGTGGCGGATCGAATCGCCCGGCTGGATGAAGGTGCGGCCGACATAGTGATTGCGGATGATGCCGAGCTCGAAGGGAATGCCGGCCGCCTGAGAAAAGCCGATCGCCGCCGGCGTGCCGGAATCCGGCACCGGCACGACGATGTCGGCCTCGACCGGACTTTCGACCGCCAACTCGGCGCCGATGCGCTTGCGCACCTCATAGACGTTGCGGCCTTCGACCGACGAATCCGGTCGCGCGAAATAGACATATTCGAAGATGCAGAAGCGGGTCTTCTGCGGCTCGAAGGGGAACAGGCTTTCAATGCCCTTGGACGTGACGACGACCATCTCGCCGGGCTTCAGGTCACGCACGAAACGCGCACCGATAATATCGAGCGCGCAGGTTTCGGAAGCCAGGATCCAGGCGCCGTCGAGATCGCCGAGCACCAGCGGCCGGATGCCGAGCGGATCGCGGCAGCCGATCATCTTCTTGGCTGTCATTGCCACCAGAGAGAAGGCACCCTCGACCTGCCGCACCGCATCGATGAAACGCGAGTTGAGATCGCGCTCCTTGCTGGTGGCGACGAGGTGCAAAAGCGTTTCGGTGTCGGAGGTGGAGGAGAAGATCGCGCCTTGCTTCTGCAGCGCACGCTGCACGGTCATGGCGTTGGTCAAATTGCCGTTGTGGGCGACAGCAAAGCCGCCATCGGCGAGCTCGGCGAAGAAAGGCTGGATGTTGCGCATGCCGGCGCCGCCGGTCGTGGCGTAGCGCGTGTGGCCGATGGCGCGGTTGCCTTGCAGGCTGTCGATGACGCGCTGCTTGGTGAAGGTGTCGCCGATCAGGCCGACATGGTGTTCGACGTGGAACTGGCTGCCGTCGTAGGAAACAATACCGGCCGCTTCCTGGCCGCGATGCTGCAGGGCATGCAGGCCCAATGTGACGATAGCCGCAGCATCCTGCCGGCCGAAAATGCCGAACACGCCGCATTCGTCGTGGAAATGGTCGTCGGCCTCGGCGGAAAGCACGTCGTCTGCGTCTGCCATCTTAAGCTCCGCTAAAATCGCCATATAATGCGGGTTCGCGTCGAAAGCAACGCGCTCCGTGCAGCCGTTCACACGATGGTCAAGTCCCGACGCCCATTTCGGGCGTCAGTTTGCCGGTGCAGCCGGCGCCGGATTGGCCGGGGCATTGTCGGCCGGAGGCGTTCCTGTGTCATTATCGTCAGGCGCCGGCGTGTTGGCATCGTCGCCGCCTGCGGGAGCATCCGCCGCCGGGGCGTCCGGAGCTGCGGGCGTCTCTGCGGCCGGCTGATTCGGGTTGAGCTTCTTCATAATCGCGTTTTCGGGATCCTCAGGCAGCAGGCTCTCGAGCTTGGCGCCGATCTGCTCCAGCAATGGCCGCGACTTGGCCTCCGTGACCCAGGCCGGTGCCTTGGCGCCGGCCAGCCAGTTGAAGAACAGCAGTGCGACGGCAACGACCAGGATGCCGCGCGCGGCGCCGTAAAGGAAGCCGAGCGTGCGGTCGAGCGCGCCGATCCTGGAATCGATGATCCAGTCGGCAAGCTTCATTGTGATGATCGAGACGACCATCAGCGCGATGATGAAGACGACGCCGGCGGAGGCCGCCATCGCGATCTTTTCATTCTCGATGTAGGGCGCGAGGTAGGGCAGGACCGGCTTGTAGAAGAAGAACGCCGCCGCTGCCGCTGCCGCCCAGGAGACGACGGACAGGACCTCGCGCGAGAAGCCGCGAACCATGGCGAGCATCGCCGAAACCAGAGTGAAGCCGACGAGAATTCCGTCAAGCAGCGTAATCGGCATGTCTTTCGCCCCACTCCATGAGCCGCATTATAGCGCGGAGCATTGGGTTTCCCAAAGCCGTTTCCCGCTTCTGGGTCCGATGCCCTAATCTTCCTCGTCCACGCGGCTTCGGCGTGAGCCGGCTATGCGTGCCACCAAGTCGGCAAGCTCAGTCGGCTGGAAACAACCAGCCCCGATCCCCCAAGCCAACTCTCCGCTGCCCGAGGGCAGAACCGCGCTTCCAAAACCCAGCTTTTCGGCTTCCTTGAGGCGCTGTTGCGCATGCGCAACCGGCCTCACGGCGCCCGAAAGGCTGATTTCGCCGAAATAGACGCAATCGGCGGGAAGGGCAAGACCGGTGAGCGAGGAAACCAGGGCCGCCGCCACCGCCAGATCGGCCGCGGGCTCCGAAATGCGATAGCCGCCGGCGACGTTGAGATAGACATCGTGGCTGCCGAAGCGCACGCCGCAATGGGCTTCGAGAACCGCCAGGATCATCGACAGCCGCGCGCCGTCCCAGCCGACGACGGCGCGGCGCGGCGTGCCGAGCGAGGAGGACGCCACCAGCGCCTGAATCTCGACCAGCACTGGCCTTGTCCCCTCCATGCCGGCGAAAACCGCCGCGCCCGGCGATTTGGCATGGCGTTCACCAAGGAAAAGCTCGGATGGGTTGGCGACCTCGCGCAGGCCTTTGTCCGACATTTCGAAGACGCCGATCTCATCGGTCGGTCCAAAACGGTTTTTCACCGTACGCAGGATGCGATAATGATGGCCGCCTTCGCCTTCGAAGTAGAGCACGGCGTCGACCATATGTTCGACGACACGCGGCCCGGCGATCTGGCCTTCCTTGGTGACGTGGCCGACCAACACGATCGCCGCCCCCGTGGACTTCGCATAGCGGATCATCGCCTGGGCGGCGGCGCGCACCTGGGTGACGGTTCCCGGCGCCGAATCGGCGAGATCGGTCCACAGCGTCTGGATGGAATCCAGGATGACCAGGTCAGGCCGCTTGCCGTCGGCTATTGTCGCCAGGATGTCCTCGACATTGGTCTCGGCGGCAAGTTCCACCGGGGAGGAGGCGACGCCAAGCCGCTGCGCTCGCAGCCTGATCTGTGCAACTGCCTCTTCGCCCGAGACATAGACGATGCGGTGACCCTTTGACGCCAGCGCGGCGGCTGCCTGGGTGAGGAGCGTCGATTTGCCGATGCCGGGATCGCCCCCGACCAGCAACGCGGAGCCGCGCACGAAACCACCGCCGGTGGCGCGGTCGAGCTCGCCAATGCCCGAGCTGATGCGCGGCGCGTCCTCGATATCGCCGGACAGCGTGGTCAGCACCACCGCGCGACCTTTACGGGCGTTGCGCGTGTTGGCCGGGCCTGAGCCGATGCCGCCGGACGTGCCTTCCTCGACCAGCGTGTTCCACTCGCCGCAGGCATCGCATTTGCCGGCCCAGCGCTGATGCACCGATCCGCAACTCTGGCAGATGAATTGGACCCGCGATTTGGCCATCAGTGGGGTGCCGGGTGGTGACAGGTTAGCGGGACAGCGCCCCCCTCTGGCCTGCCGGCCATCTCCCCCTCAAGGGGAGAGATTTGCAGCTTCAGCGCTTGCGCCTTCTTTTCAGCGCCAAAAATTGGCGAAAGAATCGATGACATCCGATCTCCCCCCTGGAGGGGGAGATGTCCGGCAGGACAGAGGGGGGCGCCAGGAAACGAGACCTTTCTCAACAGGTCACTCGAACCTTTCCGGCAGGTGATGCTCCTCGGCAAGGTCGGAGAAGCGGGTGAACTCGCCCTGGAAGGCAAGGCTGACGGTGCCGGTCGGACCATGGCGCTGCTTGGCGATGATCACTTCGGCCTTGCCCTGGACCTCGATCATCTTTGTTTCCCAAGCCAGGTGCTCGGGCGTGCCTTTCTCCGGCTCCTTGTTCTTGATGTAATATTCCTCGCGGTACACGAACAGCACCACGTCGGCGTCCTGCTCGATGGAGCCCGATTCGCGCAGGTCCGACAGCTGCGGATGTTTGTCGTCGCGGCTTTCGACCTGGCGCGAAAGCTGTGAGAGCGCGATGATCGGCACGCCAAGCTCCTTGCCGAGCGCCTTCAGCCCGGTGGTGATCTCGGTGATTTCCTGGACGCGGTTCTGCGACGCCTTGGCTGATGAACCCTGCATCAGCTGGATATAGTCGATAACCATCAGATCCAGCCCGCGCTGGCGCTTGAGGCGGCGGGCGCGCGCCGCGAGCTGGGCGATCGAAATACCACCCGTCTGGTCGATGTAGAGCGGGCGCTTGTGGTTCTCTTGCGTGTAGGCGACGAGCTTGCCGAAATCGGCTTCGGTCAGGTCGCCACGCCTGATTTTGGAAGACGGGATCTCGGTCTGCTCGGAGATGATGCGGGTGGCCAGCTGCTCCGACGACATTTCGAGCGAGAAGAAGCCGACGACACCGCCATTGGCCGCCTTGACCGAGCCGTCAGCCTGCTGGGCGGGCTCATAGGCGGCGGCGATGTTGTAGGCGATGTTGGTGGCCAGCGACGTCTTGCCCATGCCCGGGCGGCCGGCGATGATGATCAAATCCGACGGCTGCAGGCCGCCCATGCGATGGTCGAGATCGCGCAGGCCGGTGGCGATGCCGGACAGGTGGCCATCGCGCATATAAGCCGCGCTGGCCATGTCGACGGCGTTCTTCAAGGCATCGGAAAAGCTTTCGAACCCGCCATCGTAGCGGCCGTTTTCGGCCAGCTCGAACAGCCGCCGCTCGGCATCCTCGATCTGCTCGGTGGGCGCCATGTCGACCGGCGCATCATAGGCGATGTTGACCATGTCCTCGCCGACGGTGATCAGCGCGCGGCGCGTGGCGAGGTCGTAAATGGCACGGCCATAGTCGGTGGCGTTGACGACGGTGACGGCCTCGACCGCCAGCCGCACGACATATTGCGCCATCGTCATGTCGCCGACCTTCTCGTCGGCCGGCAGGAAGGTTTTTAGCGTTATCGGCGTCGCGACCTTGCCCATGCGGATGAACTCGGACGCCACCTCATAGATCTTGCGGTGCAGCGGCTCGTAAAAGTGGCTGGCCTTGAGGAAGTCCGAGACCCGGTAGAATGCGTCGTTGTTGACGAGAATGGCGCCGAGCAGCGCCTGCTCGGCCTCGATGTTGTTTGGCGCTTCACGATAAAGCGGTGTTTCCGCGACGCCGAATTTTCGCGCTGCCTCTGCCATGATATCCCCGATTTGATCCCGACCTTCGATATCAGAACGAGATGAGTCGATGCTGACCTTTCTGCATCACTGCGCGACCAAAGAGCCTCGATGCCCGTTGTTCACAGGAACGACCAATCGTCCACAGGAGAGTATGTCCGTGCCCCGATTCCGTTTGACTCGACAGGACGTTGATTCGTATCTGACTCGTCAGAACAAAGCAAGAACTTGCACGACGTTCATATTGCGCTTTTGTCCAGCCTGTCGCCCCAGCCCAGCCGCCGGGCGAGCTTGAAGTCGGCGCCGTCACGCTTGGTAAACAGGCGCTCGGCGGCAGTGCCGTCTTCCTTGCAAAGCTTGAGCAGAACCTTGCCGGAGCCGGATTTCGGCGGCGCTAGAACCCGCGCCCGGCGGGAGGTAGGCGCGTCTCGGGAAGCCGCGACATAGATGAACTTCTCGTCCTCCCATGGCACGTCGGCATCCTTGGCCAGCCGGTGCAGGCGCGAGCGGGCGACGCGGCGGGAGAAATGGCACCAGTCCGGCTGGGCAAGCGGGCAGGGCGCCTGATGCGGGCAAGGCGCAAGCACATGCGCGCCCGCCTCGATCAACTGTCGGCGCACGGCAAGGATGCGTTGCCATCCGGCAGGAGTGCCCGGCTCGACGATCAGCAGCGTGTCGCCGGTGACCTGCCAGAGCCGGTCGATGAGCTTCGGCAGGGATGCCGGAACGATTTCATCCAGCACATAGGCGCACGTCACCAGATCGGCTGGCTCGAGGCCGGCAAGATCGATGGTGGCGTCGCCGGCCAGCCAACTGGTCCGGGCGGCAATCGCGTCGCCGGCCAGCACCTCGCCCACCTTGCGCACCGCCGCGCTCGCTTCCAGCAGCACCGCCTGTTCGAGATCTGGCCACTGGTCGGTCGTGGCCCAAAGCACCGTACCAGGGCCGGCGCCGACGTCGAGCAGGCTCCTGGGTTGAAAGTCGGGCTTGGCATCGCTCAGCGCGTCGAGGCTGGCGCGGATCGCGGCATAGGTCGCCGGCAGCCGCGTCGCCAGATAGGCCTTGACCGCCAGATCCTCGGCCATGTGCATGCGGCCGTCGCGCAACTCGGCACGGTAGCGGTCCGACAGCGTTTTTGCCGCTTGCTTCAGCGTCGCCAGCGGAACATTTTCGAGCACGCGCTCTACACCTTGGCGAAGCGGCGCCGGCAGTTCCATCTCACGCGCCCCGCGGGGCGAGAAGGATCACCGAGGCGCCGGCAATGCAGAGCGCCGCTCCGGCAAAATCCCAGCGGTCGGGTCGCACGCCTTCCACCAGCCACAACCAGCCAAGCGACGCCGCAATGTAGATGCCGCCGTAGGCGGCGTAAGCGCGGCCGGCGGCATTCGTGTCGACCAGCGCGAGCAGGAAGCCGAACAGCGCGAGCGAGGCCAGACCGGGGAGTAGCCAAAGCTGCGACTTTTCCAATCGCCACCAGGCCCAGAACGAAAAGCAGCCGGCGATCTCGGCCAGAGCGGCGGCGGCGTAGAGGACGTAGGTCATGAAAAAGGTCCCGAGACGATCACGGGACCTTTTTCAGTGCAGGCGCCGACAATGGCAAGCGGCAATGCTTATTCCGGATCCGCGACCTTGCGGCGGCGAGCTGGCTTGGCAGCAGGGCTCTTTTTGACCGGTGCCGTTTCGCGATGCCCCATATCGCGCATCTCAAGCGTCTTTTCGCACTTGGCGATGTAATCGCGTGTCATCGGCAGCGTGTCGTTCTTCTTGGTGATCTGGATCTGAAAGATGACCAGATCCTGCCAGCGGAAGGCGGCCTCCGACGCTGCCAGGTAGAATTCCCACATACGGCAGAAGCGTTCGTCATAAATCGTCTTGGCCTTGTCGCGATTGGCGGCGAAGCGCTGGCCCCAGTGCTTTAGCGTGTCGGCATAGTGCAGCCGCAGGATTTCGACGTCGGTGACGACGAGGCCCGACTTCTCGATCGCTGGCATGACTTCCGAAAGCGCGGGGATATACCCGCCCGGGAAGATATATTTGCGTATGAAGGCGCTGGTCGCCCATGGCACGCCGGAGCGGCCGATCGTATGCAACAGCATTACGCCATCCGGCTTGAGCAGCGTCGCGCTCTTGTCGAAGAAGGTACGGTAATGGTTGACGCCGACATGTTCGAACATGCCGACCGAGACGATGCGGTCGAAACGCTCGTTAAGTTCGCGGTAGTCCTTGAGCTCGAAATGCACGCGGCTTTCCAGCCCTTGCGCGTGTGCCCGGTCGGTGGCGACGCCATGCTGCTCGGTCGACAGTGTCACGCCCTGCACGTCGACGTCGAACGCCTTGGCGAGGTAGAGGCCGAGCCCGCCCCAACCGGAGCCGATGTCGAGCACCGTCTGGCCGGACTTCAGCCTGAGCTTGGCGGCGATATGGCGTTTCTTGGCAGCCTGCGCTTCGTCGAGCGTCATGTCCGGTTGCTCGAAATAGGCGCAGGAATACTGCATGTCGTCGTCGAGGAAGAGCCGGTAGAGATCACCTGACAGATCGTAGTGGCGCTGGACGTTGCGGCGCGAGCGCGAAGCGGTGTTGATCTGCTGCAGGCGGCGGAAGGCGTGGCGCAGGCCTTCTATGGCTTTCGACCAGGTGGCGTCGATACCGCCGCTGCCCATATTCTGGAAGGCGATGCGCATCACGCCCAACACGCCACCTTCGAGAATGTCGAGTTCGCCGTCCATGTAGGATTCCGGAACCGCCAGCATCGGATCGAAGGTGATGGCGCGCTCGGCATGCGTGGTCTTGATGTGCATGTGCACCGGTTCGCCGCTGCCGTCGCCGAAAACCACCGTCGCGCCCTTGGGGCCGGTCACCTTAAGGTTGCCGGTGCGCACCAGGCGGTCGAGAACGCGCTTCAGCAGAATATTCATGACCAAATGTCCCCTCTCGGCCAGACAGGCTATCTTGGCGCGTAACCGCGAGAATCGGAATCGATTTTCCGCGGAGCCTTGCGCCGAGCCAAAGTTCACAACGTCATTTGCGCGACCAAAGGACGCGCGACGCTATAGTCTGCAACAATATATAGGGGTTCGAAAAGTTCCATTGGCACAAAAAAGCCCGGGCGCGAGGCCCGGGCGTTGGTCCAGTATGGCTGGATGCCGACAAAGTGATCGGAGCAAAGCTCCAATCGTGATCGGAGCACAGCTCCAATCCTCTGCGACGTATGCTCAGGCGTTGTCTTCGCCACCCTCGAATTCGGTGTTCGGGTCGAAGAAGTTTTCCGGCCGGGCATTGTCGTTGATGTCGTCGCCATAGATGGCTTCGGCGGTGGTCAGTGTCTCGCCCTTGGCCTGGCGTTCGGCTTCGTCGGCCGTGCGGGCGATGTTGAGCGTGATCGTGACTTCGACTTCCGGATGCAACGCGATCGCCACATTGGTGAGACCGATGGTCTTGATCGGCTGATTGAGCAGGATCTGGTTGCGGTTGACCGAGAAACCTTCCGCCGTGAGCAGGTCGGCAATGTCGCGGGTCGAAACGGAACCGTAAAGCTGTCCGGTTTCACCGGCGGAGCGAACGGCGATGAAGCTCTTGCCGTCGAGCTTTTCGGCAACCTGGCTGGCTTCCGACTTGCGCTCGAGGTTGCGGGCTTCGAGCTGGGCGCGCTGGCCTTCGAACTTCTTCTTGTTGGCTTCGTTGGCGCGCAGCGCCTTACCCTGCGGCAGCAGGAAGTTACGGGCAAAGCCGTCCTTTACCTTGACGGTATCGCCCATCTGGCCGAGGCGGGAAACGCGTTCGAGAAGAATGACTTCCATGGTTTTGTTCCTTCGGTTGGGCGCCACTCGATCGGTGAGGTCGACGCCGAATGTCATTGGAACAGGTCAGGAAGCTTGAACGCCTGGGGCGCTGGTGTCGCTGTCCTGCCTGTCGCGGCAGTTAGAGGTTTTTGACCTCAACCCGGGATTGATGTTCAACCCTGCGGCGCCCGTCACCGTGGGAGAAGAGCGGGCGGCAAGCCGCCCGCATGCTAGATAGTGAGCCCGAAAACTGGATCCCGGTTTTCAGACAGGAGTTTTAGCGAACCACGTAGGGCAGCAGGCCGAGGAAGCGGGCGCGCTTGATCGCCTTGGCGAGTTCGCGCTGCTTCTTCTGGCTGACGGCGGTGATGCGCGACGGCACGATCTTGCCGCGCTCGGAAATGTAGCGCTGCAGGAGACGCACGTCCTTGTAGTCGATCTTGGGCGCATTGGCGCCGGAGAACGGGCAGGTCTTGCGGCGGCGATGGAACGGGCGCCGGGTCGGGATCTGGTTGATGTCGACCATTATTCTGCACCCCCTTCAAAGCCTTCGCGCGGACGGCGCGGACCACGATCGGCACCGGCGTCGCCGAACGAGCGCGGCGGACGATCGCCACGATCGCCGCGATCACGGTCGCCGAACGAGCGCGGACCACGATCGCCACGGTCGCGATCGCCGAAGCCGCCACGTTCCGAGCGCTCTTCGCGCTTCTGCATCATGGCCGACGGGCCTTCCTCATGCGCCTCGACCTTGATGGTCAGGAAACGCAGCACGTCTTCGGACAGACCCATCTGGCGCTCCATCTCGTTGAGCGCGGCCGGCGGGCAATTCAGGTCCATCAGCGTGTAGTAAGCCTTCCGGTTCTTGTTGACCCGGTAGGTGAGGGACTTCAGTCCCCAGTTCTCGACCCGGCCGACGGACCCGCCATTCGCGGAGATGACACCCTTGTACTGTTCGACAAGCGCATCGACCTGCTGCTGCGAGAGGTCCTGCCGGGCAAGAAACACATGTTCGTAAAGAGCCATTATGTCTTATGCCTTTCTTCGTTTCTCTCCCGGTTCCCGGCGGCAAAAGCCTCTGCAACTTCTCTGACCCGCAAAATCGGGGAAGAAAGGAGCATGACGAGACGGTCGAGAGCGGAGACACGGGAGGCGGAAGCACTTCTGGCATCACACGGAGGTTTTCGAAAACACCTCCGGCCCTCCGTTCAGCCCCCAGCAAGGACCGGCAGATTGCGGGCGTCTATATAGCAATCCGGCTGCAAAGCAAGGGCAGACGACGTTCTATGAGTCGCGCGAGGCCAAAATCAAGCAGCAACCGTGGCCGGAGTTTGTGGTTTCCGCAACTTCGCCTTAACCACAAAGTCACGTGATGGGAGATGAAATCTCGCCGTAAACGGTCGATTCATCATCGAAGGGCAAAAACCGGACAAGCCGCGACAAAAAGCGACAGGCATTTCGGGGGTAAGAATGATTCTCAAAAAGTTCTGGCGCTCGAAGAGCGCCAATTTTTCGCTTGTAATGGGTCTGGGCCTGCCGGTCATCCTGACAGCCGTCGGTTTCGCAACCGATGTCTCCACCCTCATGCGGGCCAAGAGCGATCTTCAGAATGCCCTCGATGGGGCAAACCTTGCCTCTTCGCATCTTGGCGATCTCGACGTCACCCGCAATGACGCCTTCAACCGTTATTTCCAGGCCAATATCGTCGGGCACGGCGAACTCGGAAATGCGCAGGCGACGTTGAGCGTCGACAAGGGCATCAATTTCATCAAGACAAAGGCGGTTGCCACGGCGGACGTCAATCTGAACTTTGCCTTCCTGTTCGGCAACAGCAAGCACATCGCGGTCGATGCTGCCGCCGTCGAATCAAACAACCAGCTGGAAGTCGTGCTGGTGCTGGACAACACTGGCTCGATGGCCGGCGCGCGCATGACGGCGCTGAGGACGGCGACCAAATCGTTGCTCGATACGCTCGAATCGACAAAATCGCCGACGCGCCAGGTCCGCGCGTCGCTGGTTCCATTTGTTACAGCCGTCAACGTCGACGGTGATGAATTCGACCCGTCCTGGATCGATATGGACGGCAAGTCGTCCACCAACGGCGCCAACTTTCCGACCATCGACGGGAAGCGTCCCAATCACATGGCGCTCTTCAAACAGCTCAAGGAGACTGGATGGACGGAGCCCGGATGGAACGGTACCGGATGGAAAGGTTGCGTCGAGGCGCGACCGGGCACCTTCAACATTTCCGACACGCCGCCCGATCCGAACAAGCCCGAAACGCTGTTCGTTCCGTATTTTGCGCCGGACGATCCGGAAGACGCCCAGATGCCGTCTAGCTCCTACGGCAATTCGGCTAGATACTACAACAATTCCTATCTCGACGACGTCAGCGACAAGGTCAAGCTCGCCAAGAAGAAGACCAACCTTCTCGGCATCGATCTCAGTGATCTCGTCAGCGATGTGTCGACGCCCGGAAAGTCCGACAAGGAAAAGATCGCCAAATATGTTGCCCCCGCCAAGGAACTCATCACCGAGACTGGCTCGCGCATCACCGTTGGTCCCAACCGCTCTTGCCCCACACCGCTCGTCCCTCTCACCAACGATTTTGACAAGCTTCGCAAGGCGGCAAGCGAGATGACCGAGTGGAACGGCTCGGGTACCAATGTTTCCGAAGGCTTGTCATGGGGCATGCGGGTGCTGTCGCCTGGGGCGCCCTATACCGGTGGCGCGCCATGGAAGACGCCTGGCATCAGCAAGATCGTACTATTGCTCACCGATGGCGAGAACGTTGTCTATGGCGCCAGCGAACAGCCGACAAAATCAGACTACACACCCTATGGCTATCTGGCGGGTGGTCGTTTCGGATCGGACAACCAGACGACCGCTGCGCGCAATGTCGACGGCTGGACCAAAAGCGTTTGTACGCAATTGAAGAGCGAGGGCGTGCAGATCTACACAATGGTGCTGCAATCCGACACCGCCGCCAACCGCACGCTTTACAGCGCCTGCGCTTCGGACCCGAGCGACTATTATGCCGTGAACGATCCGACCAAGCTGCCGAATGTGTTCCTGCAGATCGCCAACAAGTTCACGAAGCTGCAATTGACGAACTGAGCGCCCGGCCGAACCGGTGCGGAAGGTCAAATCTGTTCAACTCGTATGGGCGACAACCTTGTCGACCGTTTCGGGGAAGAAGTCGGGCGCCGCATTGCGTTTGCCGAACATCATATCGTACTGCAAAAGGCGGAAATCGCGGATCGCCGGGTCGATCTCTTTCTGCCGCGCCCAATCGGGAGTGGCCTCGCCAGCCGGCGTCAGCAACAGGTTGCGGTCGACGACGCGATAGCGTTCGCTCATCTGACCCAGGAAGCCGGTGTAGTAGGGATGAGCGATGCCGGCCGTCTTCAGGATATGATAGGGCAGGAAGGCCGGGCTGACGGCACCTATGTCTTCAGCAGGCCCGGTGCGATTCGACCAGATGACCAGCGGCGTTTCGTGATGTTCGAGGGCGGCCCCGGGCGACGCCTCCTTGCGCGGCGCGACATTGTCCTTGAGGAATCCGGTTTCGACGTAGACCGGCCCCAGCGGCGGCAGATGGTCGCCGAAGAAGGCGATCACGGTCGGGCGGGAGCGCTTCTTCGCCCATTCGACGAGGCGTTCAAGACCACGATCGGCGTCGGCTGAGCCCTCGGCGTAGCTGAGCAGCGATTCGCGCGCCCATTGGCTGATCGGCGCCTGCACCGTATGCGTCGGATTGTAGTAGCGGTTCGGCTCATAGGGGCCGTGGTTTTGCAGGCTGACGGCAAAGAAGAACACCGGCTCGTCGCTGGCGTCCGCCTCGCTGATGATCTCGTCGGTCATCGCTGCGTCCGATGCCAGCGGCCCGCGCTTTTGCATTGGCGGCAGCGTCTCTTCCGACTTGAAGTCGTTGAAACCGAAATCAGCATAGACCGCGCCACGGTTCCAGAACCAGTTCGTGCCGGGGTGGATGGCGCGCGCCCGGTAACCCTGGCTCTTGAGGAAAGTTGCCAGCGAAGGCGTCGGCGTGCGCACGTACTGCTGATAGGGGATGCTTCCGGCAGGCAGGAACGCATTCGAGAAGCCGGTCAACGCCTCGAACTCGATGTTGGCGGTCATGCCGCCGAATTCCGGCGAGAACATAGAGCCCGAGCGCAGTGCCCGTACGTTGGGGATCGGATCTGGCTTGATGCTGACTCCGGGCAGCTTGGTCGGATCCCAGAAGGATTCGCTCATGACGATGATGATGTCGGGCTTCTCGGCCGGTACCGAGGCGCTTACATCAGGCCTGCCGATCGCGGCAATTGCCTTGTCGGAATAACCCGGTGGCGCCGAGACATGCGCCATCGGCACGTTGAGGGCAAAGGCCAGCGCAAAACCGTTGGAGGCATAGTTCTCCTTCTGGTCCCACATGATCGGTATGATCTGCAGCCGATCCCTGGTCCAGGAGAAGGTGGCGTAATCCATGATCGAAACGAAGAAGGCGAGCAGCGGCACTGCCAGCGTCAGCCGGGCAAGGCGCCCCTTGCGGCTGAGCGCCGGTACCTTGCGGCGCCACAGCCGCCAGCCGTAGACGAGCAGCGACAGGCCGGCGACGATGCCGACGACCATGGCGAGCGCGGTCATCGGCCGGTCGCGCACCAGCAGCGGCAACAGCGCGAAGATCTGGCGGGCATAGAGGAAATCGGTCGGATAGAGCGGATCGCCGAGATAGTGAGACTTCTGGTGACCGACGAAAGCAAGGGAAAGCGTCAGCGGCGCGACAATCATCAGGCTCTGGTGGCTGCGCCCAAGCACCGCATCGAGGCCAACCAGGATCAGCGCAAACACGACAATGGTAGTCCAGCCCGGCTTGAGCGGCTGCAGGAAGAAGGAGACCGTGCCGGCAAAGTCGCCGCGCACGATCAGTTCGATGGAAAACACCAGGATGGCAGCGATGGCCAGGCTGACCAGACCATAGCGCACGACCGGCCATCTCCTGCCCGGCAGGTAGCCGGTGGAGGGGTCGTCTTCCAGGAACTGTGGCGCGGCCTTACCGGCGCGTTTTGAACTCTTTGCCACTTTTGATTTCCCCACCCAGCGACAACACGTCACTCGATTGTCATGGATTTGTCACGCAATGCTAGCGCCTGTAAGCAAAATAAGAAGAGCCAGCAAACGAATCGTGAGCGGTTTTCATCAGGTGTGATCGCCAAAAAGCTTTTCGGAACAGGCACTCGGCGGGTGACACTGCCGTCAGGAAGGGTTGAAGTGGCTTGACTTGGCAGCCTGCCTTGCGTCACAGGCGAGCAAAACTCGTCTACCAGGCAAGCAAAACCAACCCTTGGGAGCTCTCGCATGGCCGTTGCATTCACCTTTCCTGGACAAGGCAGCCAGGCTGTCGGCATGGGCAAGGATCTCGCCGACGCCTTTCCGGAGGCGCGCAGGATTTTCCAGGAGGTCGATGACGCGCTCGGCGAAAACCTGACGAAACTGATCTGGGAAGGACCGGAAGAGACGTTGACGCTGACCGCCAATGCGCAACCGGCGCTGATGGCGGTGTCGCTGGCCGCGATCCGGGCGCTGGAATCGCGTGGTTTGTCGCTGAAAGGCAAAGTCGCCTATGTCGCCGGCCATTCGCTGGGCGAATATTCGGCGCTCGCGGCGGCAGGCTTCGTTTCGGTTGCCGATGCCGCCCGGCTCTTGCGCATCCGTGGCAACGCCATGCAGGCGGCGGTGCCGGCCGGCGAGGGCGCTATGGCGGCGATCATCGGACTGGAGCAGGCCGATGTCGAAGCTGCCTGCGCCGAGGCCGCCCAAGCGTCCGGGAAGGGCTCTGTCTGCCAGGTGGCGAACGACAATGGCGGTGGCCAGTTGGTCATTTCCGGTGCAAGAGCCGCGGTGGAACTGGCGGCAAAACTGTGCACTGAAAAGGGAGCCAAGCGCGCGCTGATGCTGCAGGTGTCTGCGCCCTTCCACTCCGCGCTGATGACGCCCGCGGCCGAAATCATGCGCGAGGCACTGGCCAGCGTGACGATGGCCGCGCCGGTGGTGCCCATCGTCTCCAACGTCACCGTCACCCCGACCAATGACCCCGACGAGATCGCGCGGCGTCTGGTCGAGCAGGTGGTCGCCCGCGTGCGCTGGCGCGAGACGGTGGAATGGCTTGGGGCAAACGGTGTCACCACGCTTTATGAGATCGGCTCTGGCAAGGTGCTTTCAGGATTGGCGCGGCGCATCAACCGCGACATCGCCACCGCGTCGGTCGGCTCCGCGGCCGAGGTCGAGGCAGTGCTGGCCGCGTTGAGTTGACCAACGCACACCAGGCTTGAAATCCTGACGTCATGACGATACACGAATACATGTATTCACATGGAGAGTGGTATGCCGACCTCGATCCGACTTGCTCCCGAAATCGAAGAACGCTTGGATTTCCTCGCGACCAAGACCGGCCGGAGCAAAGCTTACTATCTACGTGAGCTTATCGAACGCGGTCTTGAGGACATAGAGGACTATTATCTCGCGGCGGAGGTCCTGGAACGGATCAGACGCGGTGACGAGGATGTCATGAAGCCAGAGGACTTCTGGCGTGGCCTGGACGCTTGAATATGCCCGCTCGGCGCGCAAATTCGTCGAAAAGCTGGATCCGCAGACACGAAACCGAATTCGCGACTTCATCGAGAACAGTATCGCCGCTCTCGACAATCCACGGAAGGCTGGCAAACCGCTGAAGGGTCCGCTTGCGACCTTTTGGAGGTATCGGGTTGGGGATTATCGAATTATCTGTGATGTGCAGGACAGCCGGCTCGTAATTCTGGTGGTGACGATAGGCCATCGCGGCGACGTTTACAGATAGCCAATTCGCGGGCTGTCCGATTGAGAAGAGGATTGAGACATGTTCGAATTGACTGATCGCAAGGCGCTCGTAACCGGTGCATCCGGGGGCATCGGCGAGGCCATCGCCAGGGTGCTGCATGCGCAAGGCGCGATCGTCGGCCTGCATGGCACCCGCGTCGAGAAACTCGAAGCGCTGGCTACCGAGCTTGGCGACCGGGTCAAGCTGTTCCCAGCCAATTTGTCGAACCGTGACGAGGTCAAGGCGCTCGGCCAGAAAGCCGAGGCCGATCTGGAAGGCGTCGACATCCTCGTCAACAACGCCGGCATCACCAAGGACGGGCTGTTCGTGCGCATGTCGGACGCCGACTGGGACACTGTGCTCGAGGTCAATCTGACCGCCGTGTTCAGGCTGACCCGCGAACTCACCCATCCAATGATGCGCCGCCGTCATGGGCGCATCATCAACATCACCTCGGTCGTCGGCGTCACCGGCAATCCCGGCCAGACCAACTACTGCGCCTCCAAGGCCGGCATGATCGGCTTTTCCAAATCACTGGCGCAGGAGATCGCCACCCGCAACATCACCGTCAACTGCGTCGCCCCGGGCTTCATCGAATCGGCGATGACCGGCAAGCTCAACGACAAGCAGAAAGAGGCGATCATGGCGGCGATCCCGACGCGCCGCATGGGCACCAGCGCTGAAGTCGCGTTCGCCGTCGCCTATCTCGCCTCCAACGAAGCCGCCTACGTCACGGGCCAGACCATCCATGTAAATGGTGGCATGGCGATGATCTGACCGGACTGTGGCTTCCCCGCGCATCCGCTTTGTTCGGGATGAGTCTTCGAACAATGACTAGGCGGAGAGGCTCAGCTTGAATTTTCCTGCGCTTCTCGTCCTGCCGCGCCGGGCAATCATATGATTTGTCAGCACGGTTTCTTCGATGGGCTTCGACATGAAGAACCCTTGAGCGCGGTGGCATTGTTCGGCGATCAGAAAATCTAGCTGCGCTTCGTTTTCCACCCCCTCGGCAACGACTGTCAGGCTGAGCGAATTGGCCAGCGCTATGATCCCTCGCACGACATTCTGCTTTTTCGGGGACGACGCCAAATCGCTCAAGAAGGACCGGTCGATCTTCAACTGATCCAGGTTGAAATCGGCGAGATAGCCGAAACTCGCATAGCCGGAGCCAAAATCGTCGAGTGCCAAACTGACTCCGATGTTTCGAATTTCGGTCAGGATATGCAAAGCGCTTCGGCTGTTCTGGACAAACACCCCTTCAGTGATTTCCAGCTGCAGACGTGACGCCGGCAGTCCCGTTTGTCGCAACACTTCAACCAGGTGGGTGAAGTAGACGTCGTTCTGAAGACTCTTGCCTGAAACATTTGCCGAGCAGACAAAGTCCTCCGGGCAAATAGGCAGCCACTGTGCTGCCTGCCGGCAAGCCTTGCTCAAGACCAATTTGTCGAGTTCCAGTATCAGGTCACTTCGTTCGGCTGTTGGAATAAACGATATCGGTGGCCGAATCGCCCCTGAGATCGGGTCGCGCCAGCGGACCAGGGCCTCGGCACCGGTCATGCGGCCGGTTGCCAACTCGAATTGCGGTTGCCAGACCAGGAAAAATTCGTCGCAATTAAGCGCTCGCTTGATTGCGGCTTCTTCGCCAAGTTGCACATCGATTTGGCTGAGGATTGCAGGAGAAAATGTCACGAGATCAGCTCGCCCCTGGGCTTTTGCGGCGTAGAGAGCGCTGTCCGCATTGCGCATCAAGGTTGAAATGTCCGCACCATGCTCCGGAAAACTGGCCATGCCGATGCTTGCGCCAACTCGAACTTGATGGCCTTCCAATTCGGCAAACCCATTCAATTGCTCCCGAAGACGATTGCCGAGAGCTTTTTCGGCCGAATGCGCCACTCCAACCTCGATGATGGCGAACTCATCTCCACCCAGTCGAACAGCAAATACATCGCCGGGGTGTTCGATCAACTGCAGGATTTCGGCGACGGCTTTCAGCAGGAGATCGCCAACGTGATGGCCGAACGTATCGTTCACATTCTTGAAATGATCGAGGTCGATCAGGTAAAGATGGAGTTGCTTGCCAGCTAGCTTTGCCTGATCCAGCAAATCGTCTCTATTGGCCGACATCCAGGCACGGTTCTTCAGGCCAGTAGTCGCATCACGCCAAGCCAGAAATTCCAGTTTCTTTATGGTCTCACGGCGGCCGATAAGCAACACGGCCGTTCCGATTGCAAGTAGTGACAAGATCGCCAATGCGAAGGCTATCTGATAATTAAATCTATTCAGGCTGATTTCCGAGCCGTAGAGATCGGCGTTTACCTGTTCGCCAAATTTATAATACTCATCATTCATTCGGGCTACGATCTGATCGAGTTCAAGCCCCATTTCCTTCAATCTGTCTGCATCGAGAGGTAGCCCGGCCGCGATCAGCGCATCAATCCGCGTTACCGAGTCGTTGACGCGCGGCACTATCGCCGCATAGGCAGGAATTTCGCGACTCGTTCCACTGCCGTCGACCCGTTCGAAGCGGACATAGACCAGATCGTTTGCCGCCAATAGCTGGTCGAGGCTTGCTGCGGACGTGGGCGCGGCTTGAGCGAGCGAAACCATATCCCGCAAGTGCGTCACGTCGCGTATGGCGATGTGGAATTCGCGGATGGCGAAAAACCCGAACCGGGGCAGCGAGGACTCTATCTTGCTGATGCTGAGAAACAACACCGTGATCAAGATGCCCGAACAGGCCACTGCCGCAGCGATGGCTGTCCCGTATGTAACCGGAACTCGCCAGCCCGTCTTTCCAAACCTTGCCATCAAGGTCACGCGGGCTCTAGTTGCCGGATTCGATCGCCTTGATCAGCCAGACCCATCGTGGTTTGCGAATCGGCGTATCGAAGCTAGGATAGTCATTGAGGGGGTATACGAGCCGGGTGGGACCCTGGGTGCGTCGGGTCAGTAACTTTCCGTCCTGTCGCGTGGCAAGCAGGAGAGGACCGTCGGTCCAGTCCTCTCTTGGAATTATCTGCACATAATCGTCGACGGCTCGCAGAACAACAGAATCCTTGCCCTCCAATCCAATCAACTTGAGTACATCGCTGAACAGGACGCCTTCAAACGTAAGCTGGCCGCTTTCGAAAGGGCTTGGGGTGGTGATCCTATAGAGGCCGAGCTTCTCCAGCTGCCTCAACGTGATCGGAGTCGATTCACCGTTCTTCTGGATATTGAAAGCAACTGTGTCCGGCGGTTCTGGGAGCTTTATGGATTCCAATGCCCGCGCAGGCAGAATGCCAAGAACGAAAACCGCCAGTATGACTAGGCAGCGCTTGATCGTCAGGCGTCTCTTGTTGAGCAAGGATGACATGCGTCCACTCCTTTTCTTATTATCGCAAGCCGGCGCCACCGTCGCCGAGGCGCCATTTCTTGACGGAATCATTAAGGCTACCATGGCCGAGTAACTTTTTAGTTAGCGGCCTATCTCCAATGTTGATTTTCGTCTGGGTGGTCGGCATGCCCAGGAAGCCCGTTTTGATATGCGACGGATGGGATGGAGCAGGGTCGCGTCGGAACCCGTTCAAAGTCATCGGAGAAGGCCCATTTCGGCTTGGACCTCAGCCGATTTTCGTGTAATGCGGCCCGCAACCCGGCGGTTCGGGCAAAAACCGGTCCGTAGCCGTTGCGTTTCCGGCAGGACCATCTTTCAGCTTGATTAGCGGCATTCTGCCCGCTAACGAAGACAGACAAACAAAAGACGAGGATGCCCAAATGAGTGACACCGCAGAGCGCGTCAAGAAGATCGTCATCGAGCACCTTGGCGTCGATGCCGACAAAGTGACGGATCAGGCGAGCTTCATCGATGATCTGGGCGCCGACAGCCTTGACACGGTCGAACTCGTCATGGCGTTCGAAGAAGAATTCGGCGTCGAGATTCCCGACGACGCAGCCGAGACCATCCTGACCGTCGGCGATGCGGTGAAATACATCGACAAGGCTTCGGCCTGACACTTTCCGCAGTCATCACCGGGGAGGACCTGCGATGAGGCGTGTCGTCGTCACGGGCCTTGGATTGCTGTCGCCGTTCGGCATGGGCTTCGAGCACGGCTGGAAGGAATTGCTGACCGGCCGCAGCGCTGCCAAGCGCATCACCGAGTTCGAGGTGGAAGATCTTGCCTGCAAGATCGCCCACGTCATTCCGCGTGGCGACGGCAGCAATGCCACCTTCAATCCCGAGGCCGTGCTCGAGCCGAAGGAATTGCGCAAGATCGGCGACTTCATCCTGTACGGGATTGCCGCCGCCGACGAAGCGCTGAAGGATTCTGGCTGGAAGCCGAAGACGCACGCCGAGCAATGCGCCACCGGCGTCCTGATCGGCTCCGGCATTGGCGGCATCGAGGGCATCGCAGAGAACGCGATGATCCTCAAGGAACGCGGCCCCCGCCGCATCAGCCCTTTCTTCATCCCGGGCCAGATCATCAATCTTGTCTCCGGGCAGGTTTCGATCCGTCACGGGCTGAAAGGCCCTAACCATGCCGTGGTCACGGCCTGCTCCACCGGCGCCCACGCCATTGGCGATGCCGCACGGTTGATCATGTGGGGCGATGCCGACGTGATGCTCGCAGGCGGCGCCGAAGCGCCGGTGACGCGGCTGTCGATCGCCGGCTTCGCCGCGTGCCGGGCGCTGTCGACGGAACGCAATGATTCGCCGGAAACGGCGTCGCGCCCCTATGATCGCGACCGTGACGGCTTCGTCATGGGCGAGGGGGCTGGCGTTGTCGTGCTCGAGGAGCTCGATCATGCCAAGGCGCGCGGCGCCAAGATCTATGCCGAGGTCACGGGCTATGGTCTCACGGGCGACGCGCATCACATCACCGCGCCCGCCGAGGATGGCGATGGTGCCTTCCGTTGCATGACGGCGGCGTTGAACCGGGCCAAGCTGGCCCCTGCCGATGTCGATTACATCAACGCGCACGGCACCTCGACCATGGCCGACACGATTGAGCTCGGCGCTGTCGAGCGGCTCGTCGGCAATGCTGCGTCGAAGATTTCGATGTCGTCGACCAAGTCTTCGATCGGCCATCTGCTTGGGGCGGCGGGTGCCGCCGAAGCGATCTTTTCGATCCTTGCCATCAGAGACAATGTCGCCCCGCCGACTATCAACCTCGACAATCCGGAACGCGAAACCGCGATCGACCTGGTGCCGAACAAGCCGCGGGCCCGCCAGATCGACGTGGCACTGTCCAATTCCTTCGGCTTTGGCGGAACCAACGCGTCGCTGGTCTTCCAGCGCTACAATGGCTGATCGTCCGGCTGGCGGGCGCCGCTTTGGCGTGCCGTCAATTTTGCCATATTCGCCCCTACTCTACCGCTGGGGATTCGTTGGGCGATCAAACGGTAGGGCGAAATGAACACAAATCCGGCAAGCAACGGAGAATTGGGGCAGCGGCCCGCGACATCCAGTCCGATCGTGCCGAAAACGGCCAGCGAGGCGTTGCGGCCGGAGGCCGGCACGCCGCCGCCGAAGCGCTCGCGAGCATCACGCAGCCAACTCGTCGTGTTCATGAACTTCGTCATTTCCTCGGTGATGCTGATGGTTCTGGCGGCCGGCGTCGCGGTCTATTTCGGCAAGCAGGAATTCACCGAACCCGGCCCCTCGGCCAATGGCGACACCTTCCTCGTCAAGCCGAACACCGGTGTCCAGGACATCGCCGACCAACTCGAACGCCGCGGACTGGTCAGCGACGCTCGAATCTTCCGCCTTGGCGTGCGCGCCTTCGGCAATGATTCCGCGCTGAAGGCCGGCGAGTACGAGATCAAGCCCAGGGCCTCCATGCGCGACATCATGGAGCTTTTGAAGAGCGGCAAGTCGGTGATGTATTCGCTAACCGTTCCAGAGGGGCTGACGGTCGAGCAGGCGCTGCAACGCATCGCGGACGAGACTGCCTTGAGTGGCGATATGCCGGCGACCATTCCTTCGGAGGGCAGCCTCGCCACCGACACGCTGCGATTCACGCGCGGCGCGACACGCCAGCAGATGATCGATAAGCTGCTGGCCGATCAAAAGAAGCTGGTTGATGATGTCTGGCAGCGGCGCGCGCCGGACCTGCCGCTGGCCAACGTCGAAGAGTTTGTCACGCTGGCGTCGATCGTCGAGAAGGAAACGGGCAAGAGTGACGAGCGTTCACGGGTTGCCGCCGTCTTCCTGAACCGGCTTGCCAAGGGCATGCGCCTGCAATCCGATCCAACCATCATCTACGGTCTGTTCGGCGGCAAGGGCAAGCCGGCGGACCGGCCGATCTACCAGTCGGACATCCAGAAGCAGACGCCCTACAACACCTATTTGATCAGCGGCTTGCCGCCGACGCCGATCGCCAATCCAGGTCGCGCGGCGCTGGAGGCGGTAGCCAATCCCTCGAAAACGGACGACCTCTATTTCGTCGCCGATGGTAACGGTGGGCACGTCTTTGCCGCGACGCTGGAAGAGCACAATGAGAATGTCGCCCGCTATCGCGCCTTGCAGAAGAAGCAGGCAGATGAGGCTGCCAAGACCATCAACACCAGTGGCGCCGGGGACGGCAATGTCGACAAGCCCGCTGACGCTGGGGCCGCTGGGCCGGCTGACGGTGGCGACGACAACGGCGGTGACGCGGGCGCTGCCCAGTAGAATAAAGAAGGGCCTTGCCCACCAGGCGATGCCCTGACATTTGCAAAAGCGCCGCGCGTCCTATTTCGACACGCCTGCGGCGCAGTCATTTTCAAGCCGCACTTGCTCCTCGCCGTAAAGCCGGTTTCGGGGTGTGCGCCAGGGACGTGTGGGCGATATGAATTTGCAGAGCATGACCGGTTTTGCACGTGCCGTCGCCGAGCATGAAGGCACCTCGATTGCCTGGGAGGTCAAGTCCGTCAACGGCAAGAGCGTCGAGATACGGCTGCGATTGCCGCCAGGCTTCGAGCGGCTGGAACCAGCCGTCAGGCAGACACTTCAGAAGCGTTTTGCACGCGGCAATTTCCAGGCGACGCTGACCATCGGTCGTGCCGCCGGCGCGCTGGCGCAACCGGTCGTCAATGAAGCCTTCCTGAAGGATCTGGCAGGGCTCGCCAAGCGGCTGCAGGAGCAATTCGGCCTTGCTCCCGCGACATCAGACGGATTGCTTTCGCTGCGCGGCGTCCTCGACATTCCCGAAACCGTCGAAACCGAAGAGGCGAAGGCTGT
The DNA here is from genome assembly GCF_040323235.1 of Mesorhizobium sp. M0051. Classification (NCBI taxonomy): domain Bacteria; kingdom Pseudomonadati; phylum Pseudomonadota; class Alphaproteobacteria; order Hyphomicrobiales; family Phyllobacteriaceae; genus Mesorhizobium; species Mesorhizobium sp. M0051. The sequence goes on along the minus strand of NZ_JAMYUT010000005.1, from coordinate 44,917 downwards.
GCTCGATGCAGCAATCATGGCCGCGCTCGAGGTGGCCCTGAAAGGGCTCGAACAGGCACGACAAAGCGAGGGTGCCGCGCTGGCTTTTCTGTTGTCGGGCCATATCGACATAATCGAGGTGCTGACGCTGCGGGCCGAGGCGGATCCGTCGCGCGAGACGGCGGTGATCCGCGAACGCATTGCCGAGCAGGTCAGGCTGCTGATGGACGCTTCCGCCAATCTGGACGCGACCCGGCTGTACATGGAGGCGGCGTTCCTCGCCACCAAAGCCGATATTCGCGAAGAGATCGACCGGCTGAAGACGCATATCGCATCAGGTCGGGCACTGCTCGAAGGCGGCGGCGCAATCGGCCGCAAGCTCGATTTTCTGGCACAGGAATTTAACCGCGAATCGAATACGCTATGTTCGAAGTCGAATGCCGCTGCCGTTACCGCGATCGGGTTGGAGCTGAAGGCGGTGGTCGACCAGTTTCGTGAACAGATCCAGAATCTGGAGTAGCCGATGGTTGCCAAGGATTTGGGGTCCCGCATTCGCCGCCGGGGCCTGATGCTCGTCCTGTCGTCGCCGTCTGGCGCCGGCAAGTCGACGATCGCGCGCAATCTTCTGGAAAGCGATTCCAGTCTCGAACTGTCGGTCTCCGTCACCACCAGACCGCGCCGCGGCAGCGAGATCGAGGGCGTCCACTATCATTTCCGGACGATGCGCGAGTTCGAGCGGCTGCGCGATTCCGAGGCGCTGCTGGAATGGGCCGAGGTTCACGGCAATTGCTACGCGACCCCGCGTGAGCCAGCCGAACTGGCGCTGTCTGAAGGACGCGACATGCTGTTCGACATCGACTGGCAAGGTGCCCAGCAACTCAAGGAGAAGATGCGCGCCGACATTGTCTCGATCTTCATCCTGCCGCCATCGATGAAGGAATTGAAGGCGCGGCTGAAGCGCCGCGCCGAAGACCAGGAGGCGGTGATCGAGACGCGGTTGAAAAACGCCCGCAACGAGATCGAGCACTGGAAGGAATATGATTTCGTCATCGTCAATGACGACCTCGACCGCGCCTTCGCCGAAGTGCGCGGCATCGTCGTCGCCGAGCGGCTAAGGCGCGATCGCCGGCCAGGCCTGTTCGACTTCGTCTCGGGACTGTTGGACGAGAAGACGGGCTGACCGGCTTCAGGGCGCTATGCCATCGACCAGGATCAGGTTGCGGCTGAGCGCTGCATCGCGCACGTCCAGTGCCGACGCGTACTCGGCGGAGGCGTACCAACGCCTGGCCCGTTCCATGTCGGGAAATTCGACGACGATCAGCGGTCCGGGATGCCACATGCCTTCCAGTGTCTCTACCCGTCCGCCACGCACCAGATAGCGCCCGCCATGCTGGGCGATAGAGGTCGCCGCGCGGGATCGGTAGGTCTCGATGGCCTCTTCGTCGCGGATCGTGACATCGGAAATGACATAGGCGGGCATTTTGGTCCTCCGGCGTGTCCGCCAGATTATCTATGCCTCGAGCAAAACGCTTCCAGACCCGCCGGCACTACACCGCGTTGGTCAGCCGCACGAATTCCTCGACGCTGAGCGTCTCGGCACGGCGTGTCGGATCGATGCCGGCACGGGTGAGCAGCGCCTCGCCCCCCAAGCTTTTCACGCTCTGCCGCAGCATCTTGCGGCGTTGGCCGAAGGCGGCTTCGGTGACGCGGCCGAGTTTTTTCACCTCGGCGGCCAGCGGAGCCAGGCGCGGCACCAGATGCACCACCGAGGAGGTGACCTTCGGCGGCGGCGTGAATGCCTGTGGCGGCACGTCGAAGGCGATCCTCGCCTCCGTCCGCCAGCCGGCAAGAACCCCGAGCCGGCCATAGCTGTCGCTGCCGGCGGGCGCGACGATGCGTTCGGCGACCTCACGCTGGAACATCAACGTCATCGAGGTGTAGAAGGGCGGCCAATCGCTGACGGTCAACCAGCGCACCAGCAGCTCGGTGCCGATATTGTAGGGCAGGTTGGCCACAATCTTTACCGGGCCACCGCCCCCGGCCGCGCGACTGGCTAGTGCCGCGAAATCGGTCTTCAGCGCATCGCCGGACACAATCTCAAGCCGGTCGGGATAATGGTCGGCCACTTCGGCAAGCGCTGCCAGGCAGCGTTCGTCACGCTCGATGGCAATGACGTGGCGCGCTCCGTTGGAGAGCAAGGCGCGGGTCAACCCGCCAGGACCGGGACCGACCTCGATCACGGTTGCATCGGACAAGTCGCCGGCGGTGCGTGCGATCTTGCCCGTGAGGTTCAGGTCGAGCAGGAAATTCTGGCCGAGCGCCTTCCTTGCCTGCAGCCCATGACGCTCGATCACCTCGCGCAGCGGCGGCAGCCCGTCGACGCTCATGCCTTCGATCTCATGCGGCAACCGGTCCCGTGTTCGTGTCGGCCAATTGCCGGGCAAGCTTCAATGCCGCCATCAGGCTGTCGGGCCGCGCCACGCCCTTGCCGGCGATGTCGAAGGCGGTGCCGTGGTCGGGCGAGGTGCGGATGAAGGGCAGGCCGAGCGTGACATTGACCGCCTCGTCGAAGGCCAGCGCCTTGGCCGGGATCAGGGCCTGGTCGTGATACATGCAAAGGGCGACGTCGTAGCCGGCCCGTGCCCGGGCATGGAACAACGTATCGGCGGGCAGGGGACCGAAAGCATCGATGCCCTCGGCACGCAGGATTTCGATTGCCGGACGCACGATCTGCTCGTCCTCGAGGCCCATGGCGCCGCCTTCACCGGCATGCGGATTGAGCCCGGCAACGGCCAGCCGTGGCTTTGCGATGCCGAAGCGGCGAGCGAGGTCGGCAGCGGTGATGCGCGCGGTGGCGACGATCAGTTCGGTGGTCAGCGCCTTAGGTACTTCGGCCAGCGCAATGTGGATGGTAACGGGGACGGTGCGCAGGTCAGGGCCTGCCAGCATCATCACCGGCATCGCTTCGACGCCGCTGTGCCGGGCTGCCAGATGCGCCAGATATTCGGTGTGGCCGGGGAAGCGGAAGCCGGCATCGTAGAGCGGCTTCTTGGCGATGGGGCAGGTGACGACAGCCAAAGCTTCGCCGGCAAGGCAGTCGGCGACGGCACGGTCGATGGCCTCGATGGTTGCGGCGGCATTGGCCGGGTCCGGCCGGCCAGGGCTGTCGATACTGTGGGCAGTCAGCGGCACGATCGGCAGGGCGCGGGCAAAGACTTGCGCCGCTTGTGATGGTGTCGTTTCGTCGATCGGCAGCGAAATGCCGAGGAGGCGCGCCCGCGACGCGATCAGCGCCGGATCTGCCAGCAGATAGAAGGGAGGCAGGGCTGCAGCTTCGCGTGCCATGAAAGCAGCGATGGCGATCTCCGGCCCGATGCCGGACGGATCGCCGGCGCTCAACGCGAGCGCAATCATTGGGCTGCCCACGTCAGCGCTTGACGATGCGGGCTTTCGCCTTCAGCTCGTCGACATATTTCTTGCTGAGTTCGTCGGCGTTCTTGTCGCCAGAGCCTTCGTTCTCAAACACCATCTGGGCGACCTTGTCGTCTGACACTTCGCGCGACGAGCAGATACCGATGAATTCGACGCCGCGTTCGGTCGCGCGTGTGACGGTGGCGCCACCGACCTTGGTAGCCTTGATCTGCTCGGCCCAGTCCGGCGGCAGTTGCGGCGCCAGCACCCGGCCCAGATCGCGAACCGTAACGTCGATCAGACCCTTGGCGAATTCGCGCGTCGTGTTGCAGCCGCTGAAGCGGGCACGCATTGCGTCGGCCTCGCGCTTGCGCTTGGCCAGCGTTGCGCTGCGTTCGGCCGCCGGCACCACGAAGATGACCTGCTGCAGCATGTACTCGGTAGCGCTCGGCTTGGCGCCGCCTTTTTCGAGCATCTTCCTGACAAGGTCCTGTTCGCTGACGGCACCGGTACCATCGCCGGAACGGTAGCGCGCGCTCAAGGCCTGGTTCCAGGCCATTTGGGCGCGGATGAATTCCTTGAAGTGGCTCTTGCCGACGCCTGACTTCTCCATGACGCCGTCGAGCTGGCTGAGCTGCATCTTGTTGCTCGAAGCAAAGCGTTGATATGCCGCCTCGACCTGCGCGTCGCTGATGCGGATACCAAGCCGCTTTGCTTCGGCCATGCGCAGCGTCTGGTCGATCATTTCCTGGCCGGCGTCGCCCTTCTTGCGCTGCAGCTTCAGAAAAGCGGCGCGATGGGCGATGTCGCCGGTGGTGACCGGAATGTCGTTGACGACGTATTTGATCTCGCTGGCGAAAGCAGGTAGCGTCATCACGGTGAGCGACAGGGACGTCGCTGCCACCAGCAACGCGAAACCTGCTGAAAAGAGGTATTTCCTCATCGTTGGTATCCCAATTCTATCCCAGCCTCCGCCCAATTTCAGCTTTTCCAGATGCGCGAAATCCGTGCCAGCCCTATGCGGCGAAACGATGTCGCCGCGTGTTACTGGATCGTGTCGACGCCGTTGGTCGACGAGCCGAAATCGCCCAGGGTGCGGAATGACAGATTGAAGCCGATGCTCTGCGAGACTTCCCTGGTGTTCAGGTCTCGCGACTGCGAGTAGGTCATCAGATAGGTGAAGCAGGAATCGTTGTAGGCGAAGCCGACACCATCCCTGACCAACAGGTTTTCCTGCAGATCGTAGGTTCCGGTGCCGAAGACGCGCCAGTTCTCGGCAAGATGCGTCGATGCGCCAAGCGTGACCTCGTGACGATCGGTCGTGAAACCGTACAGGGGCTGGGCCTGGATGAAGGCGTATTTGGCGCTCAGTGACACGGGCAGGCCGGAATAGGCGGCTTTCACCTCGGTGCGGCGGTTCTCGAAGGTCTGTTCGTCGAAACGGCCGCTGATCGAGGCAGCGAATCCGTTGGGACTGCTGATGCCGAACAGACCGACATAGTCGGACTTGGTCGTGTCGAGGCCGGAATTGGCGCCGACATTGACCAGATCCGGCGCGGCGAAGGAGTTCTCGCCGCCGATCTGATAGGATTGGCCGAAAATGGCATTGGTGCCCCAGCCATTATTGTAGGAGCCGGAATAGCGGAAGCCGACATTGGCGCGCGAACCGCCTTCGACGCGGTCATAACCGGAGAACTTGTCGCGTTCGAACAAGGTTGTCGCGTCGAAGACCATGCTTTGGGCGTCTTCGTTGGGAACGGCGAGACCGCCTACATACTGTTCGTTCGGGCGCACGAAGACCTGCGCCATCGGCTCGATCACGTGACTGGACCCGCTGGCCATGGAAAACAGCACCGGCCAGCGCATCTCGAGGCCTGCGGTTGCCATGAAGCGGGCAAACGACGAGCGCATGTCGTCCTGCTGGCCCAAATTTGTTGCCATGTTGTTGATGGCGTCGAGCGATGCCGACGACGCTTTGAGGTAGTCCACGTCGCCCTGCAGCGCCAGCAACGGCGTCAGCACCAGTCCGTCATCGGTGACGAAGCTCCGCTTCCACTCGGCTTCGGCGGTGAGGCGTCCGGATTCGCCTTCAATACCGGGCACGCGCTGCGTGGGGACGAAGAAGGTCTTGTCGAGATCGTCGCGGCTGATGACCCGTGTGTTGGCATTGAGCGACAGCTGGCCGCCGGCCATCGACACGTCGGGAATGTAGGCGTAGTCGAGCGACGGCAGCACCCAGGGCTGCTGGCCGCTTCGCGCCGCGGCATTGCTGCTAAGCGTATCCTCCTGCACATCGAAATGCATGGCGCGCACGTCGAAATAGTTGCGGCCGTTGAGACCCGTCAAGTAGACCGACGACTGGTGGACGGAGGCATTGTACTTGTCGATGTTATAGGTATGCGAGAAGTTCTTGTCGGTCTGCAGCAGCACGTCCCAGCCGAAATTCCAGCGCTGATTGATAGCGAACTGGCCCTGCGTGCCCATCATGCCACGGAATTTGTTGGGATCGCCCGCCGCACCCGTATCGACATTGTGCCCGGCGGTGCTGGGGAAGGCAGCCGTGTCGAGGAAGGCGTTGGGATCCTGCTGATGGATTCCGGCGATCTTCAAGCTGTACTGGCCATTGTTGAAGCGCTGGCGCCACTCAGCCTCACCGAGGAAGCCTTGCTTGGTGTAGCCGGTGCCTGTGACGGTCAGGTCATAGGTCGGCGACAATGCAAAGTAATAGGGAATCTTTACGCCGACGCCGAGATCGTTTTTGTAGACGATGCCGGGTATCAGGAAGCCGCTCTTGCGCTTCACCGTCGGGTCGGCAATCTCGAATGCAGGCAGATAGGCGAGCGGAAAGCCGAAGAACTCGAAATTCGCGTTCTCGAAGCGAACCGTCTTCTTCTCGCCGTTCCAGATGATCTTCCGCGCCTTGACCCGCCAGGTCGGCGCTTTGTCGGGCTTGTCCTCGCACGGTTCGCAGGCGGTGTAGACGCCATTGTGGAACGTGGTCAGGACGCCGCCCATGCGCTCGGCACTTTCGGCGGCGAAATACGCCTTGTCGATGGTTTCGACGCGCAACGCGTTGACGAAGCCGTCGGCGAAGTCATCGGTGATGTCGATATGTTCCGAATTGATCTTGGTGCCGTCGCTGTTGACGACCTCGACATTGCCGCTCGCGACCATCCGCTTGGTGTTGCGGTTGTATTCGACCCGCTGGGCGACAAGGCGATTGCCACCGTAGTCGATCTGCACGCCACCGACGGCGGTCACCGTCTGATTGTCGTTGTTGTAGACCAGCGTATCGGCCGCCAGCAACATCTGCGAGCCGGACGGAACCGTTGTCGCCATGTCGCCAACATCCTGCGCGAAGGCCGGCATCGGGACGGCGCAGGTAAGCAGGCACGCCAAGGCGGTCGCCGCATAGAGGCGCGCCAACCGGGCCTGCCTGTTGCTGGGCAAAAACGCCTCTCTCACTAGCCGTCTTCCTTGTATAACAGGAAAGTCACCCCGAAGAACATAGCCACCACGACGGGCACCCAGGCGGCTACGACAGTCGGCACGAATCCCGCCACGCCGAATGCCTTTACCAGCACCGAAACGACATAAAGCAGAAAGCCAGCGATGATGCCACCCAGAATCATCGTCGCCGACTGCCCCATCCTAGCAAATCGCATTGAAACCGTTGCCGCAATCAGCGTCATGGCGACGAGAAGGAACGGCAACGCCACCAGAGAATCAAACTGCATGGCAAAGGCATTTGCCTTGAGCCCGAAGGAACGGGCAATTTCGATCTTTCCCGGCAGATCATAGAACGGGATGGTTTCGGGCCGCGCCAGCCGTTCCTGCACGAATTCGGGCTTCAGATTGGTCGGCACGCGATCGCTTGCCGATGCCTGGATCGTGCCGTTCTGCAATGTCTTGACGTCCTGCAATTCCCAATAGCCGTCGCGCAGGAAGGCGCGGGCGGCGTCCTTGCGCTCGACGATGTTGCCTTGCGGGTCGAGAACGAAAAAGACGACATCCGCCATCTCCAGGCCCTGGTTCAAGATGGCTCGCGCGCCGATGATAGTGTCCCCCGAACCGGTTTTCTGCCGGATCCAGGGTGCGGCATCGGCCGAAACCTTGTTCGATTTTCCGGAACGCAGCTGGGTTTCGATCTGCTCGGACCAGGAGAATGCATGCGCGGCGAGCGGATTGATGACGCCAACCGACAGGACGCCGAACAGCAAGGCTCCGATGCAGCATGGCAAGAGGAATTGCCAGGCGGAAACGCCTGCGGAACGCGCGATGACCAATTCGTAGCGCCGGTTGAGCGACACCAGCGTCGCCATCGCCGAGAAGAGACCGACGAACGGCACGGTCTGCAGCATGATCATCGGCATTCGGAGGCCTGAGATAGCCACTGCCGTCCCGTAGGTGAAGCCGGGCAGGCCGGTGGTGCGGCCGGAGAGCTCGGTGAAATCGATCAGGAACACCAGCGCCAGAAGCCCGATGAAGAACCAGATAGTGATCGTCACATAGCGGAAGAAGAAATAGCGGCCCAGCGTCCAGCCCATCAGCCGACCCCTTGCCCTGAAGTGCCGCGCCCGGACAGCCGCAGTTTGAGAGCGTTCCAGCTGTCACCCATGCGGGAAGCGAAGTTTGTCATCCAGTCCGCCCAGGCCACCGGCAGCTCCATGGTCCGGTTGGAGACGATGAACCAGATCGCCACCGCGGAAGCCACGACCGGTATGCCATAAACCATATAGGCATATTGCGGGATATCGTCGGCCTTGCTGGCGGCAAAAAAGCCCAGCCAGCGCACGAACAGCGATATCCCGATGGCTGTAATCAGCGGATTGACGCGCGCCTCGCGGTGCGAACGCGCATCTCCGGCGACCGCGAGCGCGATGAGCGCGAAGACCATGGAATACATCCATTCCGAAAATCGCTGGTTGACCTCAGCCAAGTATTCATAGGGGTTCTGCTGATAACTTTTGTCGTTGGCGCTTGGGTTGAGCAGATACTGGGTCGTCTGGTCCTTCGGCAAGAGCGTCACCGTCGAAGCTGACGCCATGAACGCCGACATGTCGAAGGCATAGGAGGTGAACCGGATGACTGAGAGATCGCCGGTCAGCGTTTTGCGATGGATGACACCGTCATTCATCATCAGCACCTTTTCGCCGCCGCGTTCGACGATGCTGCCGGTCTTGGCGTAGTAGACGAGGTTCACGCCTTCTTCGCGTGAATCGGCGACGAAGATGCCGCCCAGTCGATTGTCGGGAAGTCGCTCGCCGACCTGGAGGAACAGCCCGTCTTCGATCTTGCGGAAGGTGCCTTCCTGGATGATCAGCGACAACAGATCCGCGCGCGACGATGCCACCAGGGCCCGGTTTTTCTGCCGTGCATAGGGGTCGATGCCGTTGTCGACCGCAAAGGAAAAGACGGCTGCCGCGAGCGCCAAAAGCATGATTGGCCGCACGATCGTCCAGCGCGAGGCGCCTGCGGCGTTGACGACGGCGAGCTCGGAATCCGAATTCATGACGCTGAGCGTCTGTGCGACCGCCACCACCAGCGCGAAAGGCACCACGACCGGGATGATGGACGGAAGAATGAGGGCGGCGACCTCGAAGAAGGTCAGGGCCGACTGGCCGCTGTCGGTGACCAGGTCGATCTTTGCCAGCACTTGCGTCGTCCACACGATGGCCAGCGTCCAGACAAGCGCGGCCATGAAGACCACGAAAGTGCGGCGCATGATGTAGCGTTCAACGACCTTCATGAAGGCTTTTCTCGATCTTTTCGAACGGCATCATGCCACCACACAAAGGTAGCCGTCCGGCAGCGCCTGCACAACTGGCTCCATCAGAGGGTCGATCCGGTTCCCGTCCCAAGTCACCCGCCCCGGCGGGCCGGAGTGTCGGCGGGAATGGATAAGAAAGGGAGAACATCGATGGTTAACAACAGGTTGCGGCGAAAAGCGGTGCCGTGCCGCGAAGAATCACCATCGATTCCGTAGGTCATATGGGATGCGAATTCGGCAAAGTCTTGCCAAATGCCAGAAAACGACCAAATGTCGCGCATCGTCTCGAACCCTTCCCCAAAAGCTGCGCATTCCCTGAAAGCAGGACATTATGAGCCAAAGACCGTCGATCGCCTTCGCCAAATTCTCCTCACCTCAGACCGCGTCGAGCAAAAAAGGCACAGCCTTCGTGCTCTCGGCGGATGAGGGCGGTCTGAGCGATGCAGCGAAGGCTTGCGATCCCGGCAAGACGCTGGAGCGGGCTTTTCCGGTGGCCGAGTTCACAGGCAAGTTCGCCAGCGTGGTGGAAGTTCTGGCGCCGCAGGGGGCCTCGCTCGACAGGCTGGTGGCGATAGGCGCCGGCAAGGTGTCGGGACTGGACGATTATGCGTGGCTGAAGCTTGGCGGCACCATTGCCGCGTCGCTGCGCAAGGCGGCCGAGGTGGCAGTGGTGCTCGATCTCGCCGGCGCGTCGCCAAGTGGCAAGGATGCGGCAAGCCTTGCGGCGGGCATTCTCCTGCGCAGCTATTCCTTCGACAAATACAAGACCAGGAAGGACAAGGACGACGGCAAGGCCGAGCCGAAAAAGCCGGTCAAGGTGATCATCCACACCGCCGATCCGGCTGCGGCAAAAAAAGCCTTCACCGATGCCGAGGCGGTGATCGACGGCGTCCTGCTGGCGCGCGACCTCGTCAACGAACCCGCAAACGTGCTCGGGCCGGTCGAGTTCGCCGCTCGCGCCACGGAACTCGAGGCGCTCGGCGTCAAGGTTGAGATCCTGGCCGAGAAAGAGATGAAGAAGCTCGGCATGGGCGCGCTGCTCGGCGTCGCGCAGGGCTCGCCGCGCGGCGCTCGCATGGCGGTCATGCAGTGGAACGGCGGCAAGCCAAAGGACAATCCGATTGCCTTCATCGGCAAGGGCGTCACCTTCGACACCGGCGGCAATTCGATAAAGCCGGCGTCCGGCATGGAGGACATGAAGGGCGATATGGGCGGTGCCGCCGCTGTTACCGGCCTGATGCATGCGCTGGCCGCGCGCAAGGCGAAGGCCAACGTGGTCTGCGTCATAGGCCTGGTCGAAAACTCCGTCGACGGCCATGCTCAGCGTCCCGGCGACATCGTCACCTCGATGTCGGGCCAGACCATCGAGGTGCTCAACACCGACGCGGAGGGCCGCCTCGTGTTGGCCGATGCGATGTGGTACTGCAACGACCGCTTTCAGCCGAAATTCATGGTCAACCTGGCGACGCTGACCGGCGCCGTCATGGTCGCGCTCGGCCAGCACTATGCCGGGCTGTTTTCCAACAATGACCAACTGTCCGAAAGGCTGACGGCCGCGGGGCACGCTACACAGGAGCGGCTGTGGCGCATGCCGCTCGGCGCCGAATACGACAAGCTGATCGATTCCAAGAACGCCGACATGAAGAACATCGGCGGCCGCTATGGCGGCGCCATCATCGCTGCGCAGTTCCTGCAGCGCTTCGTCAAGGACACCCCATGGGCGCATCTCGACATTGCCGGCACGGCGATGGGCTCGCCGTCGAACGAGATCAACCAGTCTTGGGGGTCTGGCTTCGGCGTCCGGTTGCTGGATCGGTTGGTGCGCGACAATTATGAGCAGTGATCCGATTCAATCACTATAGAACGAAGCGATGGCCGACGTCCTGTTCTACCACCTGACCGAATCGACGCTGGAGGATGCGCTGCCGGGCCTCCTGGAGCGCAGCGTCGATCGTGGCTGGCGCGCCGTGGTGCAGACCGGCACCGAGGAACGCCGTGATGCGCTCGACCAGCATCTTTGGACCTTCCGCGACGATTCGTTCCTCGCCCACGCGACCGATCGTGAGGCATATCCCGGCGAACAGCCGATCCTGCTGACCACCGGAGACGGCAATCCCAACCAGGCCAAGATAAGGTTCCTCGTTGACGGCGCGGTGCCGCCTGACCTTGGTGGCTACGAGCGCGCGGTGTTCTTGTTCGACGGCCACGATGCCGCCCAGGTCGAAGCGGCGCGGGCACACTGGAAGGTGATGAAGGACGCCGGCCATGCCGTCACTTACTGGCAACAGACGCCAGACCGTCGCTGGGAGCGCAAGGCTTGATGCATGTCGCCCAAAGGTTTTGGGAGAGCGGCAGGCATAAAAATAGCGACCTAACCTAAGCAGGTCGCCTGAACCGTTCAGCCGATCTGCTTTAGACCTGTGGCTCGACGCAGAAGACAGTATCTACTGCTTTGCCTTGATCAGGTTCATTTTCTTGGTGACGTAGTCGCCGTATTTCAATTTCATCGATTCGTCCGACCGGTTGCGATGCGAACTCCTGAAAACATACCACTCGCCATCAGGTGATTTACGCTTGTAGATTACCTTGCCTGCCTGGCGATGCTCGAAGCAGGTCATCGAGCCCTTCACACCCCAGGAGCCATGCCATTGCGCACGGTAGCACAACTTGCCGCCGCCGGGGATGAACCACATGCCGTCGCCATAGCCCGGATTGCCTTTGTCGTAGGTCCAGGCGTCGAATTGCCGTTGCTTGACGGCAAAGAACCCGGCCCCCTTCTTGGCCCACAGCCACGAATGGTTCTGGTAGATCCGGTAGACGCCATCGTCAGGAATAACGGTGGCCTTTTGCGCCTGCTCGGCGATTGTCGTCGCCGCGTCGGCTGTCGAAGGGATATGGAAGGCAAGAACCACAACGGAGCAGGCGAATGCCGCTCCGCGACAATTTCCCAGTATTCGTTTCATCAAACTCCCCCACGGACTGATTTATGCCATGCCTCAACCATCTTCCCGAACCGCTGGTTCTGGAAGGAGATGGATCGGCATGATGCGCTTACGGCAGGACGTGCTGCGTCACTCTCCAGTCCGGCAGCCCGTAGCCATCCAACCACGGCCACACTTCCTTCTGGTTGAAGTAGACGACCGAAGTCAGCGCCGGGAACTCCGCATAGGATTTACGGGTATCTTCCTGCCACTTCGAGACATAGTCCTGCTTTCCGACATAGCCGAGTTCCGCCACCACGACCGGTTTGTTGAACCTTGCCACGCGGTCATAGCCGGGCTTCAGCATCTCGGCGAACGTACGGTCATGACCGGCCTCGTTAATGTCCTTCTTCTGCAGACCGAACACCGACAGGCCGATGACATCGACATAATCATCGCCAGGGTAATATTTTTCCAAGCCCTCTTCGCCTTTGGGCGACCACATATACTTGGCGGCGGGGGCAGCCTTGCGGCAAAGATCGACTTCGCGCTTGTAAGCGGAGATCCAATCCTTGGGAGCCCAGTTGGCCCAGGTGAAGCGGCCGTTCGTGTCCTCCATTTCCTGCGCCCAGCGAATGGTCACCGGGCTCTTCATTTGTCCCACAAGGTCGCAGATAGCCTGCATGTTGGCGTCATATTTGCCGCCCAATATGCCGTCGCGCAATTCGGGTGGGGTGATGCGCCAGTCCTTCGACCAGGTCCACGGCTCAATCGTGATAAGCAGCGAACGGCCGCGTTGCAGCGCATACGTATCGGCCAGTGGCAGCGTCGCCAGATCGACGTCCTCCCAGGGCAGGAACAGCTCTTCGATGCTGGCGCTCTTGTCGGCGCTGAAGTCGCCATAGGGATCATAGGATCCGAATGCCGAAGCGGCGCTGCTCGTCTGAACGGGGTCTGTCCCGGCGACGGAGCCGGCGCCTCCTGCAGTGGGGAATGCGGCGCTCCCGCCCAATGCAAGCGCGATTGCAAGTGCATTTGCTGCAGAACGTTTCATGCCTGACCTCCATAGCTTTAACTTCCCGCGGAAGTTAAAGCTTCGCCCATGCGTATCGATGATTGATCGACACGACTGTCCAAAACCAATCGGTCCAATTGGCTGAATCTGCGGGATTTCGGAGCGACCATTGGCGGGCGTGCGAGCCTTCGCACCGAGCCACCCAAAAAATATCTCTCGCTGCACCAACACCGAGGAGCTACAGAGAGAAGTTCGCCGCGATACTCACAAATTCGCGTCAATATCCCGATATATCATCCCTAGCTAATTTAAGAGCCGGTCAGGGCCAAGAGTCAAGCACAATTAATGGTTGCTTAACCATGTCATTGGCACTGCGGGTGACGCCGCCCTCTGGCCGGATCCTTCCGAACGGCCTTGATCCTGTCGGTGGATTTCCAACGCCGAAGAGTTTGCCGGCCCATCCGCTACAAGCCGCTCGATGGCGGCTATTCCTCTCCCAAGGCCTTCCAAGCGTAGCTCACCAGATCTCAGGAAAAATACTTAACGAATATCTAATTTAGTTGACACTAAGAAAGTGTGGGCCGATTCTGTTGCCCGGGTTTTGCGAGCTTCAGCCACTTGTCGGCGGAAGCCCAAAGTGGCGGCGGGTAACTGTATGGGTGCTTCCGTACAAGCTGGCATCATCGGCCGTGCGACCAGACGGGCAGCGCATCGCTCTAAGACGGCTCTGGCCGCCACTGCGCGCAAAGGGCCTTTTTTGGTGCCCGTGCTGTCGGTCACTCAGCAATGGACCCTGAGACTGGCGCTGGCTTTCTGGTTCGTCACGCTCGGATTTTTCTGGATCTGGTGGCTAAAGCCCGAGCATGTCGAGCATGCTGGGCCATACGCATTCGCGACACTCGTTCTGGTGTGGCTCACGCTCATGCCTTTGTACTTTCTCCTGAACGTGCATGCGTCGAAAAAGCCGTCCAAGCTTCACACGATCCCGAAGCGCTCGCGGGTCGCCATGGTCGTGACCAAGGCGCCATCCGAACCCTTTGCCGTGGTTGCCCGCACGTTGGAGGCAATGCTTGCGCAGGACTATCCACATGACACTTGGCTGGCGGATGAGGATCCTTCCGAGGAGACGGAGCGCTGGTGCAAGGCTCGCGGCGTGCTGATTTCGACGCGGCGCGGCAGGGAAGACTATCACCGTACGACATGGCCGCGCCGCACCCGCTGCAAGGAAGGCAACCTGGCGTTCTTCTACGACCATTATGGCTATGAGTATTACGATTTCGTCGCTCAGATGGACGCCGACCATGTGCCGACGCCGACCTATCTCAGGGAAGTCCTCTATCCCTTCGCCGATCCCGCGGTCGGTTATGTGTCGGCGCCGAGCATCTGCGACAACAATGCCGCCGAAAGTTGGGCGGCGCGCGGCAGGCTGTTTCCGGAAGGGATGTTTCACGGACCTCTGCAGTCCGGGCATACGGGCGGGGGAGCTCCGCTCTGCATTGGCTCGCACTATGCCGTGCGGACCAAGGCGCTGAAGCAGGCTGGCGGTCTCGGTCCGGAACTGGCGGAGGATCACTCCACTTCGATGCTGATCAATGCGGCCGGATGGCGCGGGGTGCACGCGCTCGACGCCATCGCCCATGGCGACGGCCCACAGACCTTCGCCGACCTCGTTACCCAGGAGTTCCAGTGGTCGCGCAGCCTGATGACGATCCTGCTCGAATATTCGCCGAGCTATCTCCCTAAGCTGTCACCGCGGATGCGGTTCCAGTTCCTCTTTTGCCAACTCTGGTATCCGCTGTTCGCCGTCTTTGCGTTGCTGATGTACGTCATGCCGATCTATGCGCTGTCGACCGGACGCAACTTTGCCAATGTCATGTATGTCGACTTCCTCTTCTATTATCTGCCGAACGCCGTCGCTCTGGTTGGCTTGGTTATGATGCTGAAGGCGTTCGGCCTCTCGCGCCCGATGACGGCCAAGACGATCAGTTGGGAAGGCACGCTGTTCCTCTTCTTCGCGCGCTGGCCCTGGGTGCTCGCCGGCACGCTGTCGTCGATCCGCGACTATCTGACCAAATCGTTCGTCGATTTTCGGGTCACGCCAAAGGGCAGCGGCCCAAAAAGCCTTCTGCCGGCCCGCGCCCTCGCTCCCTATGTGGCGCTGGCGATCGGCGCGGCGCTGCCCGTGCTGCTCGTGGATCACCCCTTCGACGCCACCGGCTTCTACTGGTTCGCCGCCTTCAACGCCTTCCTCTATGGGCTTCTGGTGGTGGTCATCGTCGCAAGACACGTCATCGAGAACAGGATCCCGTTGCGTGCCAATGCCGCGAAATTCGCCTTGCAGGCGTCGCTTGCCACGCTGGCGCTCGCCGTTCCGGCCGTGGGCTTCTACGATCGCGGTCTGGAAGGCGTCTATGGCCTGCAGCAGGGCGCCGGCGGCCTCCGCATCGTACGCATCGCCTATGTGGTTTCCGGCGCCGGCCAGGGCAACATCGGTGCCCGCAATTTTTACTTCGATCCCGGCTGGGTATCACCGCGCTGACGCCGTGAGGCGTACGCGCGCAAACAGTTCCCTGAACTGCATTTGGCTTGATAGCAGGCCGGCGACCGCAGCAGCGGCGGCGCGCTCAAAAGATCAAATTTTAATAGAATCTTATTGAGCGCCGAAAGACCGCGCTCATCATGTCGTTTGCCCGAATCTTAATAAGCGTCCTCTAATATGTGGCCACGATGTGGGTGGCGCTAGGCTGCTCACGTGGCGCGGAGAGATAATAATAAGAGAGATAAGATCTCCGCGCTCCAACGACTTGTATTTGTGGCAGGGGATGCGATGAAAAATTTTATGGTAAACGGGGCAAGGATCGGCAAGAAATACGCCTGTGCATTTGCCACTGTTGCATTGATCTCGATGGCGTCCGGTTGCCAGAGTATGGATGCGAACAAGACCAGCTCGATCGGCGCCAAGCCCGTGGTTTATACGCTCGGCAAGAAGCAGCACTCCGTCGAGAACAAGCCGCTGCATCTGATCAATCGCAAACCGCTGACACGGATGACGACCGTGACGCGTACGAGGCAGGAGATCTATGCGGCCCTCGTGCGGCCGCAGCGGGTCGGCGGGCCGGCGCCGGTGAAGGTTTCCTATAGTCCAGGCAATGGCGGCCCGTTCCTGGGTCATTCGCCCTGGATTTGCAGCCCGAGCGGCTTCGGCCAACGCGCCAGTTGCCGTTCGCGTTACTGATTTAGTTTAGAACATCAGACGCAAAAGCGGCGGCGCGGTTTGAGTGAAGAGCCGGCCGCTCTGGTCTTCGCCGGGGGGCGAGAGTCAAGGGCAAGAGGTTGGCGCAGGCGTTGCGCCTTACCTCTTGCCCTTCGATCATCATTCTGGCGACACGGTTCGGCAAACCAGTCCTTGCTCGATCCGCACCTTCCTGGCGGCAAGCCGGCTGCGCCTTGCCACCTTCAGTGCCGGATTGCACCAGGCGTTCATGTTGCCGACGACTTCGTCGATCCGCAAGCCGCCGGCAGACATGCCCGCCGCTCCGGTCACCACGATCGGCATGGAACCTCTAGGGTGTTCCAATCGGGTCACGATGACCGGCCAGGGCGGTGCCAACCGTCATTGTTGTCGGAAGCCGGCTGCGGCCGCGCGACATAGGCCGATGCTCCGTTCGCCTCGTGATAGACGCGTGCCAGCATCTCGGCCAGCACGCCCGACGTCACCATCTGCACCCCCGCGATAAGCAGGAAGAAGCCGGTGAACAGCATCGGGCGTGTTCCGATGTCCTGCGCGAAAAACAACTTCAGGCAAAGCAGGTAGGCAAGGATCAACGATCCCAGCGCGCCAAGCACGATGCCGATGCCGCCGAAGAAATGTCCGGGACGTGTGCGATAGCGCATGAAGAAATACATGAACACCAGATCGAGAACGACCCTGAAGGTGCGCGAAATGCCATATTTGGACTCGCCGTGGATGCGGGCATGATGCGTCACCACCTCCTGTGCGATGCGTCTGGGGGTCGTCACCGTGGCCAGCCAAGCCGGGATGAAGCGGTGCATCTCGCCATAGAGCTTGACGCTGCGGATGACATTGCCGCGATAGACCTTGAGGCTGCAGCCATAGTCCTTGAGACGAACGCCGGTGACACGCGCGATCAGTGCGTTGGCGATACGCGAGGGGAGTCTGCGCATGAAAAAGCCTTCCTGGCGGTCCTTGCGCCAGCCGACCACCAGGTCGAGATCCTCGCTCAGCAGGCGGTAAACCATGCGCGGAATGTCGAAGGGATCATTTTGCAGGTCGCCGTCGATCGTGGCGATGACGTCGCCGCGTGCTGCGTCGATGCCGGCCTGCATCGCGGCGGTCTGCTTGTAGTTGCGCACCAGCTCGACCGCGTGAACATGCGGGCCGTAATGCGCTGCCAGGCGCCTGATCTCGCTCACCGTCGCGTCGGTGCTGCCGTCATCGACCAGCACGACCTCCCACGGCCGGCCGTAGCCTTCCATCGCCTGGTGAATTCGTGCCAGCAGTGGCTCGACGTTCTCGGCCTCGTTGTACATGGGTACGACGATGGACAGCGTATGGTCCGGCATCACTGCGCCGTCAGGCAGTCCCGAAGCAGGGATGGGCAATATGTTCATTGTGATGGCTTCCTTGCAGGTCCGACAGCCGGGTTCCCCGGCAGCGTCGATTTCGAGGGAAACAGCCAGGCGATCGCGCCCGTGACGATAGCCGAGCAGAAGATGAATAGGTGCAGCGCCAGCGCCGCCTGCAGGCCGCTCTTCATCGCGATTCCGGAGGTGAGCAGCGCCGCCGCCGCACCCGCCTCATAGGTACCGAAGCCGGCGACGCCTTGCACTGGCAGTATGGCGGCGCCTTCGGCTCCGACGACGCCGGGAAAGGCGGTGGTGAACGATGTCCCCAATATCAGCGCCAGCAGCCATCCCTGCACGGTGAGCTTCAGCGACCAGTTGGCGATTGTCCACCACCAGCCGTAGCGGGAGCGACCGGTCGCCTCGGTGAAGGTGTCGCGAAGTAGGCCGAGCTTGGCAACGATCCTGCTGCGCCCAGCCCAGTCATGCGGAGCGCTCGCCCAGCGCGGCAGGTACCAGGCGGCGGCGATCAGGGCGGTCACGCCGGCGATCCTTATCGCCGGATGCAGACCCGGCCAAACCGCCAGGGCCAGCACGCCGACGACGAAAGCGTCCTGCAGCCTGAACCACAGCAGCGAGGCGCTGGCGCGCATGATCGGTACGCCGAAGACCTGGCGCAGCAGCAGCGGGAAGGCCGTCTCGCCGCCACGGAAGGGGATGACGTTGATCATCGCATTGTGGATCAGGATAATGCGCAGGCAGGCGCCGAAACGGCCATTCACCTCGTCGCGGAACTCGTCGCAGACGCGCAGCGCACGCAAGACATAGGTGACGAAAAACGCGATCGTCGCCACAGCGAACGTGCCGGGCGTAATGCGCTCGAAGGCGTCGCCGACCATGCGCCAGCGCGAGTCGCTGGCCAGCCAGGCCAGCAGGGCCAGCGTCACGACTATCGAGATTGCTCTTTTCAACCAATTCTCCGCCGGTTTTCTCCGCCGAGTTCCAGCGGCAGCGTCGGTGCGCCCGAATATCCCTGGCGTCATCAGGGATCGCTTCGCCTGGTCCGCCGCGTTGCCTTCCGCAGGCGAATGCGGGGCCGCTGAACCGTCGGACCATTTCTTGTCGATGGTCTACAGCCCCGGACCGTCGCAGCTCTCATGGACGGGTGATCCTATAGACCAGCAAATCATCCGAATCCACAAGCTTGGTTCCGGTCTTGTCCAGATAGTCGATGACCCCGTCATGATGCTCGACGAACAACCGATCCTGCTTGTCGGCGGCGTTCTTGGCCGTGCCGAACAGGTCCGCGCCCTGCGCGCGCAACTCCTCGAGCTGCGCGATCGCAGTGGCATCGTCCGCGACGAATTTCGACCATTCGACATCGCCTCCGCCAGGCGGGTACACCCAGCCGCGCGCCCTGCTGTAATAGACTGCGACGGGATCGCCGGCCTCGGGCGCGATAGCGACGACGAGGTCGCCCGGGCGCGCCAACCGCGCCAATTCCTCGCCGAGCAGTTTGCCGTTCATGGCGATCGGCGCCTTCATCGTCCTGACGAGGGGAAAGGTCGACCATACAAGTGTGACGACCGCGATGCAGATCGAGCGCAGCACAACCGCCGGCAACAGGGCGGTTCCCGATGCAAGCGTCGCCAGGAGAAGCGCGCCGCGGCCGCAGAACATCGCGAACGGCACATGGAAGATGTGGTAATTCCAGGGATTGCTGGTGATCTCGCGCGCCGCCGCCAGATAGACGACCATGGCCGCGGCCAGCCAAACATAGGGAATGGCCGAAAGAGCGCGTTGCTTCGGGTCTTTGGTGGGTCTGGGCGGCATCCAGAAGCCGGCCGCGATCAGCACCATGAACGGATAGCCGTAGAACCACCAGACTGAGGTGTTCCACACGGACTTGAAGTAGAAGCTGTTCCTGAAGAATGTCCAGAAGCCGGAATCCCAGATATAGCCGCTACCCGCGACATGAAACGGCGGATAGCTATGGCCGAGATAGATGGCCCAGCTGAAATAGGCGCCGATAATAGCCAGGCTCAAAAGCCCCGACAGCAAGACCCTGGTCGCCGGCTTCCATTTCTTCTCCAGCAACCAGCAAACCATCAGGTAGAAGATGACGGCGCCGGCGGCGAGGCCCGGCGGCTTTGACAGCACGCCGAGCGAGAAGCTGACCGTGGCGAGCGGCAACAGCCGGCCGTTGCCGCCGGCCCAGTATTTCGCGAAAAGCCAGACGCCGAGCGTCACCAGGGCCAGCATCGAGGGATCGGGAAGAAACGAACTGTCGATCATGATCGCCGCCGGCATCAGCGCATAGGCAAGGGCTGCCGCATGGGCGTGCGTCTCGCCCCAGCATAGCGCCGTTAATCTGTGCAGCGAAAACACCGTCACCAGGCCGAAGAAGGCCGCAATCATCCGGCCGAACCAGTCGTGCCAGCCGAAGAGTTGATAGAGCAGGGCGGTGAGATAGCTGACGATCTGGAATTCGCGGCCTTGGTAACTTGGCCCGGGCCCTGTCCAGCTGACCTCCGGGAAGAAGATATTCCAGCTACGCTGCTGGAAATTGTCTGCCATCATTGCTGTGCTCGTCTCGCGCCAGCTGAAGGCATCGACCAGCGGCAAGGTTATGTCGTGGAACCTGAATACGACCGCAATGAACAGGATCCCCAGCAAGATCGCCGTGTTGGGGACCAGATAGTTGCGAGCAGCCGTGTCCCGGCCGGTCGACTGCGGCAGGTATTGCCGAACCTCAGCCTGATTCAATTCCGGGTCGTCTGTCATTTGAAACCGCGTCCCCTCTGACGTCCGCGGGTTTGCTCTTTGCGTGCGATTGTCAAAGATGCGGAAGTATACGACGCAATCCTTAATTTGACGACGGCGGTCTATGCGTGTCTCGAATAAGTGCTGTCCTTTGGCCTCGCGAACGTTGACATCGCGGTTCTCGCGGCTGTTAAATAGTTTGCATGGCTGTCGCGCCGATAGCGCTGCCCTTGGTCAAGCAGTCATGCGAATGTCAACGGTGCAGATAGCTCCGACCAGATCGCCGCCAGGTGTCGACCGTCGGCGGCACAAGGACCGTCGTCGGTTCGCAAGTTGCACGCAACTTCTGTTTTTCCTAGCCGTCTTCGGCCAGGCGGCCCTTTCTGGAACGGCTTACGCAGCCAAGGACAGTGCAGCTGCGCAAGCGAATAGCGCAACTGTTCCAACTCCTTACGAACTGCAGCTTATGTATGCCGGCCGCACATGGGTATGGAAGAACGGAGCGGCCTATTTCGCTCAGGGCGACCGACACCTCAAGGCCTGGACGTCCGGGCAGGACACGGCATCAGTCGCGGAGGGCAGATGGCTGGTGACCAGCGGCGGCAAGATGTGCATGGAACTCGCCTGGCGGTCGAAGAGCTACGCCGGCAAGCAGCATCGCACCTGCTACAGCCACCGAATCCAGGGCGGGAACGTCGAGAAACGCAAGGACCCGGATGGGGAATGGTACAGTTTCAAGCGATCTCCCGAGGATATTTCCGACGAACACCGGAAGTTCGAAACAGGCGACACAAAGGGCGCGCAGTTCGAAGAGGCCCGGAAGCTGGTCGATTCCAAGAATTAGGCCGTGTTCAGCCGCACTGAGGCACAAGCGGACTCGCGCCAGAGGGCGCCCGGTCTTGGTTTCTGGTGGTACCGTTCGGCATGGCCGGCATGAGCCATGACACAGCCGATGATTTTCGCAATCCGCTCCCGACCCATCGTGATGGGTTGAACAATCTCCAAATCCATCCCTGTTCTGAGAGCAGGCTGCACTTTGCCGGGCGCCTGTCCAGGAAGCGGCGAATCGCTTATGGTCAAGCATCAAGCCGTTCGGCACGTGCGGTCGGCGCCCCTACCGCTGCATGATAGCATTCAATTCTATGTGACAGAACGACAAGATGGTGGGCCTACCACACGGGTTTGATGAAATTTAATAATTAGTGATGTCTAATGTTCACGCGTGATGTGCGAATGGTCACTCATCCGGCGTGAAAGCGGCGAAGGCATGGTATGTCGCAACGCGCCCTTGGATTATACTTGGTAGCAAGGGATAAATGATGGACAGCGACGCAAAGGGTGCATTTCGCCCAAGTAATACTTTCGTATCTATTGCCGCGGCGGTGGGAATGAGTCTTCTGGTTGCAGGTTGTCAGGGTATGGACGCGACTGAGACCGATTCGATCCTTATCCAGCCTGTGGTCCACGCAGCCCGCAGCCAGGCTGTACAGCCGGTCCAAGTTGGATTCTTTGTGCGCTCGCTCAGAGTTGAGCCTCCGATCCTGACGACAAGCACAATACGGACGACTGAAAGAACCTACGCTTTTGCATCGCCGCAGCGGCTCGAAGTCCGCACACCGGCGCCGGTGAAGGTCTCCTTCACTCCGGGCGGTGGTGGCACGTTCCTGGGCGGTTCGCCTTATATCTGCAGCCCTAGCGGATTTGGCCAACGCGCGAGCTGCCGCCCCCGCTATCTCTGATCTGTCGAGCAGCGGCTGACGCTGCCGCCTCCTTCATCGGTTTTGTGTCCAGCCCAAAAAATGGGGCAGCCGTTCTGATGATCGTGTCGATGTCGGAGAGCTCCGGCACAAAGCCAAGACGTTCGCGTGCGCTTCCGGGGTCGGCGTAAAGCTCCGCCGGATCTCCCGGCCGCCGATTCCTGAAGACGGCCGGAACAGATCTTGACGTCATCCGGCCGACCGCCTGGACAATCTCCTTGATGGATATGCCCCGCCCAGTGCCGAGGTTGACGGCCAGGCTTGGTCCGCCACCCTCGATATGCATGAGCGCTTTCAGATGGGCACGGGCCAGATCGCTGACGTGGATATAGTCGCGTACGCAGGTGCCGTCCGACGTGTCGTAGTCAGTGCCGAAAACCTCGATCTCGTCGATGAGTCCTGATGCAGCCATTAGCACCCTGGGAACCAGATGCGTTTCCGGCGAGTGCCACTCACCAAGTTCGCCATCGGGATCGGCGCCACAAGCGTTGAAATAGCGCAGGATCGCGAATTTCATTCCGTATGCGGAGGCATAGTCGCCGATGATCTGTTCTCCCATCAGCTTGGTGCGCCCGTATGGGTTGATCGGATTTTGCGCGGACGTCTCGCGAAGGGGCAACGCTTCCGGCACGCCGTAGGTCGCGCAACTGCTGGAGAAGATGATGTTCTCGATTGAGTTCGCACGCGCCGCATCGAGCACCGCGACGGTGCCTGTCACATTGGTCGAATAGTATTCGGCCGGCTGGTGAACGGATTCTCCGATATAGGCCAGCGCCGCAAAGTGGATGACCGCCGTCGGCCGATACGTCTTCATCGCCGCCTGCAGCGCGGTCTGGCTGCGGATGTCGCCGACGACAAGCGGACCCCAGGCAACGGATTTCTCGTTGCCGCGGCTTAGATTGTCGAAAACCACCGGCAGATAGCCGGCGGAGGCCAACAGCTTGCAGGTGTGGCTGCCAATGAACCCGGCTCCGCCAGTCACCAGAATTGCCGGCCGGGTCATGAAGCCGTGGCTCCTTTGGCCAGTTGGCCTCCGTAAAGCAGGGTGTCAAAATACTCGACGGTACGCGCGAGCCCCTGGCGCAGCCCGACTTTCGGCTCCCAGCCGAGATTGGCCCTGGCAAAGGAAATGTCCGGCTTGCGCTGCCTGGGATCGTCGATCGGTAGTGGCCGATGCACGATCTTCGATCGGGAGTTGGTGTAATCGATGACCAGTGTCGCCAGTTCCATGATCGTGAATTCGCTGGGGTTGCCGAGGTTGACTGGATGCGCGGGTGCATTCGGCGCATTCATCAGCCGGACAAAGCCCTCGATCAGATCGTCGGCATAGCAGAACGAACGCGTCTGCAGGCCATGGCCATAGACGGTCAGGTCTTTGCCCTGCAGCGCCTGGACGATGAAGTTCGAAACCACGCGCCCGTCATCGGGCTGCATGCGGCGGCCATAGGTGTTGAAAATGCGGGCGACGCGGATATTGAGGCCATACGTTCTCGAATAGTCGAAGAACAAGGTTTCGGCCGAGCGCTTGCCTTCGTCGTAACAGGACCGCGGTCCGTGCGTATTGACGTTGCCGAAGTAACTCTCGGGCTGTGGATGCACAAAAGGGTCGCCATAGATTTCGGAGGTCGAGGCCTGGAATATCTTGGCATTGTTCTGGAGCGCGAGCTCCAGGAGGTTCAGCGAACCGAGCACGCTTGTCTTGAAGGTATGGATCGGGTCGGCCTGGTAGTGCGGCGGAGAGGCTGGGCAAGCGAGATTGTAGATCTCATCGAACCGAAGACCCGAAGGCAGTGCATTGACGATATCGTGCTCGATGCACATGAATCTCGGATTGCGCAGAAGGGCATTGAGATTGTTTTTTTTGCCGGTATGGAAATTGTCCAGGGCGACAACGTCGTATCCGTCCCGCAGAAGGCGTTCGCACAGATGCGAACCTAAAAATCCAGCACCTCCGGCGACCAGGGCGCGGCTTCGGTTTTGGTTGGCGCCCCTTTGGCAGTCGGATTCCAGTTTAAGGACCTTGATAAGCTTACTCATGGTTTCCTCTTACCCACAGCACACGCTATTGCCTGGCCGGACAAAGCATTGCCCGGCCACGTCCATGAGAACGTGGCAAACCCTCCGCATCTGCGGAGTCGCCATCGCTGATGTGCGTTAACTGTTCTTTGGGGTTCGCGAAGCTGGTTCCGCTACACGATCTATGTGTTGCCGCTCAGCGTTCTCTGTGCCCCGAAATCGCGATCACACGTCTGGTGCCATCATCGTCGATTGCTCGCCCAAATTGCACATCCCAACATATCAAAAATATACCTGTGGAAATCATAGTCAACTAAATTAGCAATTCCTTAATCATATCTGTTTGCGAATGGTTCATACGGCCGGGTGCCGGCTTCTCGAGCCCGAGTCATAGGCGCCCAAGGCCGATCCTCATTATGAATCAGTGTATTGGCTCGCTCGTGGAAAAAATGCGGTCGGACGCGGCATCTCGTTTCAAGGCAGAATGAGAGCTTGGCAGCGAGGAATTCCAACAAAGAAGAGGTGAAGCAATTTGAGGCGGGCGCCCGGGCCAGTGGTCGCCATCTTGCCAGAAAGCGTACACGCGCATTCATTTCGTAGAAGGAATGCCGGTCATTATCGCCATTGCGTTTGAGCGCATAGGTAGAAGCTTGCCTGCCTTGCTGTGCCGCCGCCGATCTGGTTGCTGCCCCGAGTGATCCCGCTCCAGCGGCCCGAAAGCTGCAACACCTGGCCATCGCCTTTTGGCCGTCGGGGCGCTATTGGCAAGGTCACGATAGCCTGTGGTGAAGTGAATGCGCTTTGTGTTTGTCCTGATCCTGCTCGCCGGCACCGGCATCGGTGTCATCTATCCCTGGGCAACGGGCAATTTCTCCGGCCATGAGATCGGCACCTGGCGGGTCTATGAGCAGGGCCGCTTCAAGCCCCTGACGGTGCCGCTCGGCAGTCGCGACACGCCAGTGCGGGTGCTGGTCGACCTGACCGCAAGAGCCGAGCGCATCGTCTCGCAGCAGCGCACCGTGCTGACGCTGACAGCAGCCAGCAGTGGTCGCACGGTGCTCGCCTCGACCCTCCAGTTCAACCATTCCGACAATCCGCGCCAGGCCAGTCCCCAGCTGCCGGACAAGATCTTTCGCGACGAGGCCGGAGTGATCGAGAACGTCAACCCAGGTCCTTATGTCTTCACCGTCGGACAGGGTGATGCCGACGACATACCGATGCGAGCGGTCGATCTGATCCTGC
The DNA here is from genome assembly GCF_040323235.1 of Mesorhizobium sp. M0051. Classification (NCBI taxonomy): domain Bacteria; kingdom Pseudomonadati; phylum Pseudomonadota; class Alphaproteobacteria; order Hyphomicrobiales; family Phyllobacteriaceae; genus Mesorhizobium; species Mesorhizobium sp. M0051. The sequence continues at coordinate 19,459 of NZ_JAMYUT010000005.1, read as the reverse complement.
GCTCGGGTGTCAGCGAGATCGACAGCCGTGCGCGGCCGGTCGGCTTCTCGCTGATGGCGGTCGGCTTGATCGGTTTTTTGTTGACTTTGCGTACTCATGGCGGCCGGTCGGAAAATCCGAACTCGCAGCCACCGCCTCGCTGGGGCAGGGGCTGATGCATGTAGCTCACAAGTGTGCAGCGGTTTTGGGACAACGACATGCATAACGGCACCGAACCATGAACTACCGCCACGCCTATCACGCCGGAAATTTCGCCGACGTCGTCAAGCATGTCGTGCTGACGCGATTGCTCGAGTATCTGAAGCAGAAGGACAAGGCGTTTCGGGTCATCGACACCCATGCCGGCATCGGCCGCTACGACCTGTCCTCGGTCGAAGCGCAGAAGACCGGTGAGTGGCAGGGCGGCATCGGCAGGCTGATCGATGCCCAGCTTGCAGCGCCGGTAGCAGCACTGCTTGCGCCTTATCTGGAGACGGTGCGGTCGCTCAACCCGGAGGGTGGCATCCAGAAATATCCGGGCTCGCCGCTGATCGCGCGTCATCTCATGCGCAAGCAGGACCGGCTGACGGCGATCGAGCTGCACCCCAAGGATGTGGCGAAGCTGAGGACGCTTTTTGCCGGCGATTTCCAGGCCCGGATAATCGAGCTCGATGGCTGGCTCGCGCTCGGCGCGCATCTGCCGCCGAAGGAAAAGCGCGGCCTGGTTCTCATCGATCCGCCCTTCGAGGAAACGGGTGAGTTCGAGCGCCTCGTCGACGGGCTCATAAGGGCGCACAAGCGGTGGCCCGGCGGCATCTATGCGCTGTGGTATCCGATCAAGGACCGCAAGGCGATAATTGCCTTCAGGAAGGCGCTCAAGCAATCCGGCATCCCGAAGCTGCTCGACATAGAATTCGAGATCAGGCCGGCCTCTTCGGAGCCCAGCCTAGACGGCAGCGGCCTGCTGGTGGTCAACCCGCCTTTCACGCTGGAGGGCGAACTGCGGATGCTGCTGCCGGCCTTGCACCGGCTGCTTGCGGTAGGGAGGCCGGCGCACTGGTCGCTGGAATGGCTGGCAGGCGAGCAGGGTTGACGGCGAAGGGCTTCGGATATCGCCGTTCGGCGCCAGGCGCAAAAATGCCCTCGTTCCGGAAAGGCAAGGAAAGCGGAGCTCTTTTACGCCCGGGGCTCGCGCTCTCTCGGGCCGGCTATCAACGGGCTGCGTGATTCCGATCCACGCAAGTCCGGCTCTGGCCAGCGCAGTTTCAACCTGGGAAACCATTGTTTGCACAACCGCTTGACCGCTGCCAAGCGAATCCGCACAGTGCGCGCAATCGACCTTGAGAGGCTGTCATGACTCGCTTCGCCAAATCCGCACTCGCCGCCCTGATTTCGCTCTGCGCCCCGCTTGCCGCGCCTCTCGGCGTCACCCAGGCCGTGCAGGCGGCCGATCTCACGGTCTATTCCGATGAGGACAGCGGCGTCTGTGGCGAGGCCTGGGTGCTGAACAAGATCACCAGCCGCTTCTCCTACCAGGTGCACCACGTGCCGCATCTGCCGGTCGTTCAGATCACTGATTTCCAGCGCATCCACCAGCACCGCTATCTGCCAGCCAACGACACGTGGCCTATCGGCCGCCGCTACTGCGGCGCCACCGTCAGTCTCTCCGATGGCCGTGACCGCACGATCTGGTACTTGATCGAGGAAGGCCAGGGCTTCGCCTCGATCGGCGATAACGTCGAATTCTGCGTCTCGGGCTTCGACCGCTGGATGGTCTACAACGGCCGCTGCCGCGTCCTGCGCTAAGCCCGCTTTCCCGTTTCGATCCTTTTTCGCGCCTGTGGCTTGATCGGCTGCGGGCAAGCGCGCCCACGCACCCGCGTCGACGGGATCATCGCCGAGGCCGATGTGGCCAAGATGGCGAGGTATCGCCAGTTACCCAGCGAGGACCTGTTGCGCATGCCGAAGATCGTGCGCCGGGTGAACCGCGCGATCGCCGCGCTATTTCCTGCGCGACGCCGCCTGGGCATGATCGAGGATTTTGCGTAGGAAAGCGGCGTGGCTGCGGAACGCGCGCCGTCCGCTCGTCGTCGCCCTGACGCGCGTCTGCGGCCGGCGTCCGACGAACAGCTTTTCGATATCGACATAGCCGGCCCTGGCCAGCGTATCGAGATGCGCGCCGAGATTGCCGTCGGTGACGTCCAGGATGGCCTTCAATTGGCTGAAGTCCAGCGCTTCCCGCCTTTCGAGCACGTTCAGGGTGGCCATGATCCTGAGCCGAGTGCTCTGGTGGATGATTTCGTCGGCACTCATCAGTCAGCTCCAATGCGGCGACGCCGGAGACCACCAACGGTGCGGCCGCCAGGAGGCGCCGTCGCGCCAATCTCGAACAGCGACACCGCCCCTTGCGCCTGTGTGATCAACATTGAAGCACTCGCATAGCTCGCGCAGAATACTCCGTGACGTAGAGTTATCTGTCAACTGACCTAAGAGCGAACGCCGGTATCATGCTTGACAAGGTGACGCGTCGATTGGCCGTCATGATGCGTGTAGATCGCCAGCTTGCACGAGATGATCGCGCCGTTGAAGCTGCAGGTCATCGTAACCGTGGCCGGAGATCGGCGCGCAAAGCTGGAGGCTGATCTTCACAGCTCCACGGTTGCAGCGTGTGGAGAGTGTCAGCCGTACACTTTGGGCAATGGTTGAAGATCAGCAGCGGATTTCTACGATGATCAGCACGATCATGTGCCAACCGTAACCAAAATTTAAGCTGCGAAAATCAGTCTATTGCTTCGCTGGCTAGCAAGCCGCGAGTCAGATATGCATGAGCGCGCCGGGTCATTACGGCCTTCGGCACAACGGAAGGGGCATCGCATGGCTAAGCAGTCATCCAAAGCACCGGCGTCCAAGGCACCGGCAAAGAAAGCACCCGTAAAAGCAGCGACGGCGAAGGTCGCAACTGCAGTGAAGAAAGCAGCACCTGCTGCCAAGCCGAAGGCAGCCGCGCCCAAGGCAAAGGCAGCGCCGGCCAAGAAGCCGGCGGCAAAGGCAGCGGCAAAACCTGCAGTGAAGAAGGCAGCTCCTGCCAAGGCAGCGGCTAAGCCGGCTGCGAAGGCGGCGCCGGCCAAGAAGCCGGCTGCAAAGGCCGCGGCAAAACCCGCTGTAAAGAAGGCAGCGCCTGCCAAGAAGCCGGCTGCGAAGGCAGCACCTGCCAAGAAACCGGCAGCCAAGGCTGCGCCGGCAAAGAAGGCGGCGGCAGCGAAATCTTCAGCGCCGGTGAAGAAAGCGGCACCCGCGGCCAAGCCGAAGGCAGCACCCGCGAAGTCCGGCAAGAAGTAATCGCGTCTCCCTCGCCGGGGGCAGTATCGAGACAGTCAAGGGTGGGTGCCGACAGGCGCCCCGCTCGTTGCTTCGGCACTCGGAAGGCGAGAACAGAGGCGGACGGAGGATTCTTTTCGCAGCTCCCAGGACTTCGCCGTAGGGCGGAGTCCGGTGGAGCTTTTTCTGTGTCAACGATGCGGATCAAAGGTTGCCGTGAGGCTTTTCGGTCTTGCCGCCGGCCGCCGGGTTTTCCGCTTTGGGTCATTGCTCGATCGCGCCTGATCGGTCAACACTGCCCGCCGCAAAACAGGAAACCGATTCATGCCGAAGCTGCTCTACGCGTCGTCTTCTCCCTACAGTTCCAAGGTGCGAATGGCAGCAGCCTATGCCGGCATCGCCGTCGATCTGGTGCCGATCAAGACTGAGGAGAAGCCAGCCGACTTGATGATCGCCAACCCGCTCGGCAAGATTCCGGTTCTGGTGCTCGATGACGGCCGCTCCATCCATGACAGCCGCGCCATCATCCAGCACCTCAACCGTTTGTCGAAGAGCGCGCTTTTTCCGCGCAATCCCGACAAGCGGCTCGAGGCGGAAGTGCTGGAGGCATTGGCGGACGGCATTTGCGACTGTGCGCTGTCGATGGTCTATGAGCGGCGCACGCGGCCTGACGAGATGGTCTACCAGCCCTGGCTCGACCGCCAATGGGGAAAGATCACGGCAGCACTCGATTTGCTCAACGCCAACCCGCCGAAGCTGCCGAAGAAAATCACTGCCGGCCAAATGGCGCTGCGCGCCTGTCTTGGCTATCTCTCTTTGCGCTTCGCCGGAAAATGGGAAAAGGGCCGCGCCCGGCTGACGCGCTGGGCAGCGCGTTTCGACGAGAAATTTCCAGAACTGAAGCCCTGCATTCCCGGGTGATCGCCTTGATCACCCCGGGTGATCCGCTTGATCACCCCGGGGTGACCGCCTCGATCAGCCGCGTGACCATCCGAACAAAAAAAGCCGGGCGCGAGGCCCGGCTTTTTCGTGTCGTGGCTTGAACGACTTAGAACTTCATACCAACGCCGAAGGTGACGCGGTTGTCGGTGGCCTTGACATTGCCAATGCCGCCGCCGAAGTCCTTGCTTCCGAAGTCGGTGTAACGATATTCGACGCGGCCGAACACATTGTCGGTCAGCTTGATGTCTGTACCGAGGCCGGCGGTCCAGCCGAGCATGGTTGCGGTGTCGCTGGTGCCAAGCACGGTGTCTTCCACCTTCAGGCTTCTGCCGGCGAGGCCGCCGGTGCCATAGAGCAGGATTTCCGGGGTCACAGCGTAGCCGAGACGGGCACGCAGCGAGCCTTCGAAGCCGGCCTTGGAGTCGATGCCGTTATCGTCACCCTTCACGCCGTTGTAGCCGAGTTCGGCTTCAGCACCGTAAACGAAGTTCTCCTGCTGCCACTGGTAGCCGCCGAAGACGCTGCCGACGAAACCCTTGGTATCGGTCTCAACGCCGAAATCCTTTTCCTTCGTACGGCCGCTGAAGCCATAGCCGACGTTGAGACCGGCATAGGGGCCGGCCCACGAAGCGACCGGAAGTTCGGCGACCGGCGCGGGTGCCGGCGGCTCTTCCTGGACGACGTCCGCGGCATAGGCAGTTCCGCTGAGGGCGAAGAGCCCGAGCGCCACGGCCAGCGGCCGTGCGAATTTGAAATTGGCTTGCATTGTTCTTTACTCCTTAAGCCACAGGACACAGGCTTGTTTCTCACGATCGCCATCTACCCGTCCGGGGGGTGAAACGGATCTGGCGTTCGCCGGTTCCAAATGTCGTGTCAAAATGCGGCTGAACCGAACCTGAACTTGGGTCATTCCCCGGCACGAATGAGGCAGAAACTTGACGTTGCATCTTCGCAACAGCGAAATGGCAGGAGCCATCCCGTGCTGCGCTGCACACCGCTTGGTGCAAGGAGTCCAGCGCCCTATATTCCGGTCGGGCGGCTCCGAGTCCGAGCGAGTCGAGACGCCGAAAAGGCCGTTTCGCCACAATGCTGCCCAAGGTGCGAACGCCATTTAACGCATGCCGGGCCATATTTCGCCGGCACCGTTTTTCGGGCCGAAATTGAGGATTGACACGATATGAGCAAAGCCACGGCCACGGCGCTGGTGACGGGTGGGGCAAAACGGATTGGTAGGGCAATCGTCGAGGATCTCGCCGCCCACGGGTTTGCCGTCGCCATCCATTGTAACCGCTCGCGTACCGAGGCCGATGCGTTGGCTGCCGGAATCAATGACGGGGGCGGCCGCGCCGCCGTGATCGCCGCCGACCTGACCGATACGGATGTCGTCGGCGACCTCGTCGGCCGGGCGCAAGCAGCGCTCGGGCCGATCTCGCTGCTGGTCAACAATGCGTCGCTGTTCGTCGACGATTCGGTTCTGGATTTCGACTGGCGGGCCTGGGATCGGCACTTTGCAGTGCATGTGAAGGCACCCGCGCTGCTGGCGCAGAACTTCGCCCGGGCGTTGCCTGAGGGGCAGGAGGGGCTGATCGTCAACATCATCGACCAGCGCGTCTGGCGGCCGACGCCGCGCTATTTCTCCTATGCCCTGTCCAAGTCGACGCTGTGGGCGGCAACGCAGATGATGGCACAGGCGCTCGGTCCCCGCATCCGTGTCAACGCCATCGGTCCGGGGCCGACCTTGAAGAACACACGCCAGGACGACGGCGATTTTGCCGCGCAAGTCGATGGCTTGATCCTCAAGCGCGGCCCGGAATTGCCGGAATTCGGCGCCACGATCCGTTATCTCTGGGCCGCGCGCTCAGTCACCGGCCAGATGATCGCGCTCGATGGCGGCCAGCATCTTGCATGGCAGACGCCCGATGTGACAGGCATGATGGAATGAGTCCTTTGGATCACAAGAACAAGCCGCGCGGCGGCGCCGATGATCTGCCCCCCGATATCGACCTCGAGGACGAGGCGGTCGAGGAGATCGTCGAACCTGCGGGTCCCGATGTCGCCTTCACCGCCATCGACTGGACACCTCATGCGGGCGACGCCGAAGGCATGGTCGGCGCCGAGGTGATCCAGACGCTGGTCAAGCGGCTGCCCAACGCGCCCGGCGTCTACCGCATGATGAATGCCGCCGGCGACGTGCTCTATGTCGGCAAGGCGCGCAGCCTGAAGAAGCGTGTCACCAGCTACGCGCAAGGCCGCTTCCACACCACCCGCATCGGCCGCATGGTGCGCGAGACATCGACGATGGAGTTCGTCGTCACCCGCACCGAAATCGAAGCACTGCTGCTCGAAGCCAATCTTATCAAGCGCTTGCGGCCGCGATTCAACGTGTTGATGCGCGACGACAAGTCGTTTCCTTATATCCTGTTGACCGGTGACCATATCTCGCCCGGCATCTACAAACATCGCGGCGCGCGTTCGCGCAAAGGCGACTATTTCGGCCCCTTCGCCTCCGCCGGCGCCGTCGGTCGCACGATCAACTCTCTGCAGCGCGCCTTTTTGCTGCGCAGCTGCACCAACTCTTTCTATGAGAACCGCACGCGGCCGTGCCTGCTTTATCAGATCAAGCGCTGCGCCGGCCCCTGCACCGGAGAGATCTCGCACCAGGACTATGCGAAGCTTGTCGCCGAAGCGAAGGACTTCCTGTCCGGCCGCAGCCAGAAGGTGAAGACGGAAATCTCGGCCGCCATGCAGCAAGCGTCTGAAGCTCTCGATTTCGAGCGCGCCGCGATCTACCGGGATCGACTGGCCGCCCTGTCGCATGTGCAGAGCCACCAGGGCATCAATCCGGCGACCGTCGATGAGGCCGATGTCTTCGCCATCCATCAGGAAGGCGGCCAGGTCTGCATCCAGGTGTTCTTCTTCCGCACCGGACAGAATTGGGGCAACCGCGCCTATTTCCCCAAGGCCGATCCGGCGCTGGAAGGATCGGAGGTGCTGGGCTCTTTCCTGGCGCAGTTTTATGACGACAAGCCGACGCCGCGGAACATTCTTCTGTCGCATCATGTCCAGGACCTGGAATTGCTGGCCGAAGCGCTATCCACCCGCGCCGGTCGCAAGGTCGCGATCTCTGTGCCGCAGCGCGGCGAGAAGAAGGATCTGACCGACAACGCGCTGCAGAATGCCCGCGAGGCGCTTGGCAGGCGGCTGGCCGAAACCTCCACACAGGGACGCCTGCTTGCCGGTTTCGCCGAAACCTTCGGCCTGGCCAAGCCGCCGGTGCGCATCGAAGTCTACGACAATTCGCACATCATGGGCACCAATGCGGTCGGTGCCATGGTGGTCGCCGGGCCGGAAGGTTTTGTTAAGAACCAATACAGAAAATTCAACATCCGCTCGACCGACATCACTCCCGGCGACGATTTCGGCATGATGCGCGAGGTGATGGAGCGGCGGTTTTCGCGGCTGCTCAAGGAGCATGGCGATGTTGCCGTTGCCGGCGATGCGGGCGGGGCGGGCGACGATATCGAGGATGATATCTCCGGCAGCTTCCCGGCCTGGCCAGATGTCATCCTGATCGACGGCGGCCAGGGCCAGATGACGGCGGTGCGCAAGATCCTTTCGGATCTTGGCATCGAAGATCGCGTGGTGGCGATCGGCATCGCCAAGGGCCAGGATCGCGACGCCGGCCGCGAGCGCTTCTTCGTCAGGGGCAGGGACTCATTTTCGCTGCCGGTCCGCGACCCCGTCCTTTATTTTGTCCAGCGCTTGCGCGACGAGGTCCATCGTTTCGCCATCGGTTCGCACCGCGCGCGCCGCAAGAAGGAGATGGTCAAGAGCCCGCTCGACGAGATCAGCGGCATCGGTCCCGGCCGCAAGCGCGCCCTGCTGCTGGCCTTCGGCACCGCCAAGGCGGTCAGTCGCGCCGCGATCGAGGATCTGCGCAAAGTCGACGGCATTTCCGAGCGGGTGGCGAAACTGGTCTACAATCATTTCCACGAGAGCTGACGGCCAGGGTCCCATTTTTGTCTGGCCAATCGATTGTCGCCTGTTGACCCCCTGCATTGGCATCTGATTTGAGTAGGCAGGCAGAAAGAGTTTTCCCAGATATGGCCCAGCGCGCTTTCAACCTGCCCAATATACTTACCTACGCCCGCATTATCGCGGTGCCGCTGGTGGTGCTGTGCTTTTTTCTTGAAGGGCATCTGAAGTCGAGCGACTTCGCCCGCTGGTCGGCGCTGGTCATCTTTCTGCTCGCCTCTATCACCGATTATCTGGATGGCTACCTGGCGCGCGCCTGGCAGCAGACCTCCAATATCGGCAAGATGCTTGACCCGATCGCGGACAAACTGTTGGTCGCCACCTGCCTGCTGCTGCTGGCCGCCGACACCGATCGCCATGCGGGCATTGCCGGTTGGTCGCTGTGGGCAGCGATCATCATCCTGTGCCGCGAAATCCTCGTCTCGGGCCTGCGCGAGTATCTGGCGGCGCTCAAGGTCTCGGTGCCAGTGACGCAGCTGGCAAAATGGAAGACCGCCATCCAGATGGTCGCTATCGCCTTCCTGCTGGCCGGGCCGGCCGGCGACAAGATCTTCCCGCTGACCACCCAGACCGGGCTGGTGCTGCTGTGGATCGCGGCCTTGGTTACGCTTTACACTGGCTACGACTATTTCCGCGCCGGCCTCAAACACATCATGGACGAGTGAGATGACGACCCGGCTGATTTATTTTGCATGGGTGCGCGAACGCATAGGCCTGCCCGAGGAAGACGTCGACCTGCCTGCTGGCATCGAGACGGTCGCTGACCTCTTGCGCTGGCTGAAATCGCGCGGCGAGGGCTACGAGCAGGCGCTGCAATATCCCGACGTGATCCGCGTCGCCATCAACCAGGAACATGTGGAGCACCGCGAGAAGATATCAGGCGCGCGCGAGATTGCGCTGTTTCCGCCGATGACCGGGGGCTGAGATGACCGGCGCGGTCGTACCTGTCGTGCGCATTCAGTCGCAGGATTTTGACGTCGCCGCCGAGATCGCCAGACTGACGCAAGGCCGCGCCGATATCGGCGCCGTCGTCACTTTCTCCGGTCTTTGCCGCGACGAGCAGGGCACACTCTCGGCGCTCGAGCTCGAGCACTATCCCGGCATGGCGGAAGCCGAGATCAGCCGCATTGCCGCTGAAGCGGTCCAGCGGTGGCCGCTGCAGGGTCTCACCGCGATCCATCGCCATGGCAAGATCGCGCCCGGCGACAACATCGTGCTGGTGGTGGCCGCCTCGGCGCATCGCCAGGCGGCATTCGAGGCGGCGAATTTTCTCATGGACTATTTGAAATCGCGTGCGCCGTTCTGGAAGAAAGAGCATCGCGCCGATGGTTCCGAGGGTGGCTGGGTCGAGGCCAAGGAAGCCGACGCCAGCGCCGCACAACGCTGGAAACCGTCCGAATAAATCCCGCCGCAGCCATGTATTGACCGCAATCCTTTGGCCAATTGACCGCAAGGGGAGATGGTCATGCTGGACAGGATCGCGGAGTTCTTCGTCTTCGGCTTCGTGCCTCTGGTCGTCGGCATGTTGGCCGTGCCGGGACCGTCTGTTGCCGCTGGAAAGACCGTGAGAGGCGAGGTGATCTATCGCGAACGCATCGCCTTGCTGCCCAGTGCCGTACTTTCCGTACAACTTGCCGACGTGTCGCGGGCCGATGCGCCGACCGACGCGCCGCAGACCATCATGCTGAAGATGGTCACGCCGAGCGCCGAGCCAACGGGTTCCGTCTTGGACCAGCTCTGGCTGGTCGACTATGTCGACGGCATGGGCGCCAGCACCGCGCCGCAGGCGACGTTCAGCGTCAGCGAGGCAGGCAAGGCAGGCGGCAAGGGCCCCTGCAACACCTATTTCGCCACCGCCAAGATCGATGGCCGGACGATCGCGATCAGCGATATCGGCTCGACCTACAAGGCCTGTGCGCCCGAGGTGATGGCTGAGGAAAAGGCGCTGTTCGATGCGTTGGCCAAGGCTGCGTCATACAATGTCGCTGCTGGCAAGCTCATCATTGCCGACAAGGATGGCCGCGAGATCCTGCGCTTCAGCGCCGCAAGCTAGCGCAAATCGCATTGCCAAAACTTTTTCGGAATAATTTGCGCAAGAGAAGCGTTTCTCTCCCAGACATGGCGGGCAAGGCAAAGGGGATATTTCGAATATCCCTTGGTTGAAGCCGCCAGACCTGCTGCGGCTCGTTCTGGCTTAACTCAAAGGAGTCCAGAGATGAAAACGCACACGCTTATCCTTGCTGCCGCAGGCGTATCGCTCCTTGCCTTTACCGGCCTTGCGTCGGCGGACGATCATTTGGTCAATGCCCTTGAGCATGGTCTCAGCGCCGATGGCCAGCCGTTCCACACCAACAAGGCCGGCCACAGCGGCGATCTCGCGCCTGGGCAGGGTAGTCCATTTGCGGGTGCCGATACCCAGACACCGGCCACCGATACGGAGGCAGCGAACGCCCATGCGAACGTGAAGGATCGCCAGCCGAAGTGACGAGAACCCGCCGTGGCGGCGGCGGGCCCCTCAAGCCATCGTTTGTTCGAATACGGCGCCATAGGGCGGCACCTCGACCAGGTTGGCAAGCCTGAGTCCACCCTCCTCGGCGGCCGCCACAGTCTGTTCCGGAGACAGCCTCAATTTCGGTCCTCGGTCCGGCTCCATGTCTCATCCAAGTACATGCAGTTCGCACGCAGGGCTGACTGACTGTTCGGCCATGAAAAAAGGCCGGCGAAACGCCAGCCTTTTTACGTGATCACGCTTTGGACTGTCGGCTCAGCCGACGATCTCGGTATCCGAGAACCAGTACTTGATCTCTTCCGCCGCGGTCTCCGGCGCATCGGAGCCGTGCACCGAGTTTTCGCCGATCGACAGCGCATGCACCTTGCGGATCGTGCCTTCGGCGGCATTGGCCGGGTTGGTGGCGCCCATCACTTCGCGGTTCCGGGCAATGGCGTTTTCGCCTTCCAGCACCTGCACGACGGTCGGTGCCGACGACATGAATTCAACCAATTCGCCGAAGAACGGGCGGTCCTTATGCACGGCGTAAAAGCCTTCCGCCTCACGGCGGCTCATCCAGACCCGGCGCGAGGCGATGACGCGTAGGCCGGCCTCTTCCAGCATCTTGGTGATGGCGCCGGTGAGATTGCGCCGGGTTGCGTCCGGCTTGATCATGGAAAATGTGCGTTCGAGCGCCATGGGTCGTCCTTGTCTGAGAATGGAATTGAGGGTGGCGGGCTCTATACAAGCCGTCCGGCCCATTGCCAAGGGGCGAGACCGACAGTGTCGTAAGCAGACGAGTTGTCTGGATTAGGTAGCAGACGAGTTGTCCGGTTTCATCGCGAGCCACTGGAGGTTGGGGGTGAGGCCAAAGCGGGGCGCCGATGGCAGGCCGGAGGCGAGATCGGATGGCTGCACAGCAACGCTTTGCTTGCTATAGTCACCTGTCGGCGCCGCGCTGAAGTCGGCCCGCATGGAGATAACATGACCATGGCAGACGATCGTCAGGAACGCATTCGCAACCGCGCGCATCAGATCTGGCTGCAAGAGGGACAGCCGGCTGGACACCATGACCGCCATTGGCATCAGGCGGCGGCCGATGTCGCCCAGGAGGATGCCGCCGGAGCGGCGACGGCCAAAAAGCCAACCACGAAGGCAGCTGGCGCCGCCAAGGCAAAGGCCGCCCCCAAGGAAGCAAAGGCTGCCACCAAGGCCAGCAAGCCAAAGAAGGCGTCGGCCAAGTAAAGCTCTCCTCGCTACCGAGCTTTTCTGCCGGACATCGGCGGCCTTCGTGCTGTCTTGCAGCAGGCGTTCGGCGTCACGCTGCCGCGGCCACCTTTCGTCCCAGCCCGCCATGCAGGTCGAGGCAGCGGGCGAACCATTGCGCCACCACGTCGCCGTCGTCGAGCAGTTGGTAGGGCGAGGCTATGCGCGCCCATTGCAGCGCGCCGAAGACGATATAGTCTGCAAACAGCGGCGATGCACCGCCGATGAAAGGCTGATAGCCGAGCATTGAACGCAAGGGTTCCAGCGAGGCCCTGAAGTTGCCGAGCCCGGCCTCCCGGGTTGCCATCACATCTTCCAGCCGCTTGCCAAGACGCTGCTCCCGGCTCTGGCGGAAATAGGCGGCGTTCTCCGCGTCCTGCATGGCATGCAGGTCGATGATCGCCGCGGTGGTCACATAGGGGTGAATGGTCAGTTGCGACCAGCGTTCGATGAAGCGCGCCATCGCCTTGCCACCTTCGCCGCCAAACAGCGTCGGCCGGTCCGGATAGGCTTCATCGAGATAGAGAGCGATTGCGAAGGAATCCGAAACGACCGTCTCGCCGTCGCGGATCACCGGAACGGTTTTCGAAACGCCGCCCTCGACAGCGGGCACCTCGAGAAAGCGCGTCGGCGCGGTTGCTGTGTCGAGCCCCTTGTGGGCAAGCGCCATCGCCACCTTCCAGCAATGCGGGCTGAACGGACGTGCGGTGTCGCGTCCGACGAGGTCATAGAGCAGAATGGTCATTGGCGGCGGCCCTCTCGCGGGTTAGGTAGGCCTCCTTATCGACGCGAGCCGAGGGGAAACCATGAGACAGCATTTCATGATGTTTGCGGCCTATAATCAATGGGCCAACAACCGCATCTATGATGCCGCCGCGGAACTCGACGAAGAGGAATTCAACCGCAATGTCGGCGCCTTCTTCGGCTCGATGATGGGCACCCTCAACCACCTGCTGACAGCCGACCGCATCTGGATGAAGCGCTTCACCGGCGAAGGCGACGCGCCGACAACGCTGGACGCCATCCTGCATCGGGGCTTGCCCGGTCTGCGGATGGCGCGTGAAGCCGAGGACAGGAGGATCATCGATTGGGTCGGCGGCCTCAATGACAAGGCTTTGACGGGCCGCTTCACCTACATGACAGTCTCGGACATGCGCACGGTTTCGCAAAGACTGGCGCCGGCGCTGGACCATGTCTTCAATCATCAGACTCACCATCGCGGCCAAGCGCATGCAATTCTGACCATCCTGGGACGGCCAAGCCTGGGGTTGGACCTGATGCTCTTCCAGCGAAGTGAGGAAGGCAGGGCTTTCGCCTGATCCTGGCGATGTTTGGCGGTTGTGAGTCCGAAGCCTGAGGGCCCTCGCTTGCTATCGCTGCATTTTGTGCTGCAGCATCGTCCTTACGTCAGGCCACTAACCAGTGGCTCTCAACGGACTCTTGCTGGTCGGATCTCATCGGCAGACAACGAAATGGTGTCAGACAGCCATCGCGGCCTCGCCGCTGGTTTCGCTGTCGAGCTGGCGCTGCGTCAGAGCCGCTTCCGCCATCACCCATTGCTTGAAAAGCACAACCTTGCGTGTGGCAAGGCGTTGTGGGGGAGAGACAAAATACCAGCCGGCCGTGTTCGGATGATGGACGGCAAACGGAGCCACAAGCCTCTCGGCACGGATATCGCTGGCCATATAGGCACGGTTGGCCACCGCAAAACCCATCCCGGAATTCGCTGCCTCGTAGGACATCATGCACGAGTCGAAATAGATGCTTTTGGCCTTGCTGAGTACGAAGCTGGCGCCGGCGAAACCAAGCCAGGATTGCCAGTTCTGGGTGCAGGTATCGGAATGCAGCAGCGTGAAGTGCCTGAGATCGTCCGGTGTCACCTTCGACAACTGCTTGTCGCCGAGAACTTCGTGGAACAGCTTGCGGCTGCACACCGGTGTCAGGTCTTCCCGAAACAGCAGATCCGATTGCAGCCCGTGAAAATGATCGTCGCCATAGCGGATTTCAAGATCGAACTCGGAGGTCGTGAACTCATGCGTCGCATAGGAGGTCGAGACCCGCATCACGATATCGGGATATTGCTGCTGGAACAGCGGCAGGCGCGGAAACAGCCAGCGTGCCGCAAAGGTCGGCAGCACTGATATCTTCAACACATGTTCCTGGGATTGCCCTGTCGCTTCCATGCTGGCAGCGACGATTCGCTCCAGCGCCTCGCGAACGCGCGAGACATAGGTCTCGCCCTCCGGCGTCAGCGACACAGCATTGCCGCCGCGCTGGAAGATCTTGAATCGCAGCTGATCCTCCAGGCTTTTGACGCGCTGGCTGACCGCTGAAGCGGTGATAAACTGTTCTTCGCCGGCGCGCGTGAAATTTCCGTGCCTCGCAGCACTTTCCACGATTTTCAGCGAATTGAGGTTGACCTGACTGAGCAGACGCACGGTTTCGACCTTAAGCTGAGCTTACACTAGCACCAGCATTCCTAATTTTACAGGGGGTGCTAATTTAATCGACTGCTAACTAAGTGATTACCCTCACTTGGAGAAGTACAATGAACGCCCATACCATACCCGAATTGCGCTATGCGATGAGCCGCGAGGCCATCATCGGTCACGAAACCGCCTGGAAAGTGTCGAATTTCGGCGTCGCGCAATATCTGCATGGTTACGATCCGGCACTGCTTGCCGCGATCGAGGAGGCTGCTCTGAAGCTCAAGGCCAGCCATGCCGTGCACAAGCACCTCGATCTGACCTTCATCACCGGGGCAGACCGTTTCATCCCCGAGATCAAGGAACTGCTGCATGACAAGCTGCGCCTGGAGCGGCTGTCGGACATGATGGGCACCAAGCTGGAGCCCTATCCGCTGTCGATCGTCGGCTCGACGGTTACTTTCATGAATCCAAAGGACGGCGCCGTGGAATGGCATTGCGATGGCGTTCCTGTCACCGAACTCATTCCACTGTCGATCAGCAATCCGCTGGTCGGCGGCCATCTCGAAATCTACTGCGACGACTCCGAAACCGGCCGCGCTATCCTCGAATCCGGCCGCGAGATTCCCCGCAACCGCGTCATGCGCATCGATCACAAGATGAACTACGCGACGCTGGGGCAGTTCCTGGGCGTCCTGCATCGCACCGCCCCGATCCGGTTCGGCGAACGCGTCACGCTGGTGCTCAACCAGCGCTCGGTGGCCAAACCCTATGTCGACGACAACCGCATGTTCTATCTCGCCGCCGACAACGACCACGACCGTGAGTGGGTCGGCGAACTGGCCGAAGATGTCTGGACCAACCAGCTGCCGGCCTATCGCCGGTTCGAGGCAGAGCATCCAGTGCCTGCCGCCGTCGACGCGCCGGTTCCGGGTGGAGCCAGGGAATCATGGTGATTAGCCATGATTCTGAAAAATGGGAACCGGTTTTCGGGCAGGACCATGGTTGAGCATAGTGCTCGATGCCGATTGTTCAGGCATGGATCGGGCTCGATATCCGCGCTGGTTTTCGCCGCCGGCGCGGTGGCGTTATGGTCGACCAACGCGCTGGTCGGCAAATCCCTGCTGGCCAGCCACCCAGTGTCGCAGGTGCAGTTCCTGCAGTTTGCAGGCGCCGCAATCGTCTTTGCTGCCATCCGGTTGATGAGCCGGGAAAACGCCGCGCCGGTCGCGGCCGGAGCCGCACCCATGGCTCTCGCGGTCGGCTTCATCGGCCTGGTCGGCACCATGGTGCTGCAATACATAGCCTTCTCGTCGATGCCGGTGATCGAGGCCAATCTGCTGGCCTACACCTGGCCGTTGATGGTCGCGGCGGCGGTCATCATTTTGGAAAATCCGCGGCGCCCGGCTCTGCTTGGCGTTGCCGCGGTGGTGGGTTTTATTGGCGTTGCTTTGGTGATTTCGGGAGGGCTCAACCAATCCTGGCTCCAGGGCGATCTCGTCGGCTATCTCACCGCATTCGGATCCGCACTGTGCATGGCATTCTATTCGATCATGGTGGGCCGGGTTGCCACCTCACCGGATCGTCTGTTGCTGCCATCGGCGCTGATCGGCGTCGCCATGACGTTTCTGTGGTGTGTTCGAGACGGTTTCACCTGGCCCTTCGGTACGGACCTGGCCCTCGGCCTCTATCTGGGCGCCGGCCCGATGGGGTTGGGCTACTATTTCTGGTCTCGCGCCCTGAAGCTCGAAGGTAGCGGCAAGGTCGCGGTCGTCGCTTATCTCACGCCGGTCGCTTCGACCCTGCTGCTAACGCTGTCCGGTGAACGGCTGACGATGACGGCCATTGTCGGAGCCGTCCTGGTCATCGGCAGCTGCGTCACGGTCGGCGTGGAACGATCGGAGGCCGAAAACCATGTTTGACGAAAATGAACGCCTGGCCGTTCGGGAAGCGCTTTGGCTGATCAAGGAATTCGGCGCGGAGGCGCCGCTCTATGCCGCGATGAAGGCCGAAAAGGCGATAGAACAGAAGGATTTCAGGCGTTGCGCACTCTGGAGGCGTATTTTAGAGATATTGGCCGATGGCCCCGCCGTGAAATCTGCTGGTTCGAAGTATTAGATTTTCTAAGTTGCGTGACGTCGATTTCGGATGAAAGCTACTTTTGCCGATTCTTTGCTCCTTGTTGAGATTGGCGGTCCGTTGGGGGACGCGGTTAAAGAGATACATCGACGTAAGTCTTCGCTGGGGTGGAGGATTTTGTCGCAAATAGGATGAAAGAATTGTCAAATATCGATGATAAGACCGTTATCGAGCTAACGGCCGATATTGTCTCGGCCTATGTAGGCAACAATCCACTTCCGGCTTCTGGCTTGCCTGAGTTGATTGCTAGCGTCAGTGCTTCGGTTCGCAAGCTCGCCGGTGCAGTTGTCACGGAAACGCCAAATCTTGTTCCGGCAGTGAATCCGAAGAAGTCGGTGTTTCCTGACTACATCATCTGTCTTGAGGACGGGAAGAAGTTCAAGTCTCTCAAGCGGCATCTACGGACCGACCACGGCCTGAGCCCGGACGACTACCGCGCCAAATGGGGTCTGCCGCCGGACTATCCGATGGTTGCGCCAAACTACTCGGCGACGCGGTCGGCGCTGGCAAAGTCGACGGGACTTGGCCGCAAGCCGGCAGCAGCGCCGGCCGCAGCGGCCAAGGCGACGAAGCGCAAGGCGACTGTCTGAATCCTGCCTGGCCGGTAGGCGAGTCGTGATCGACTGCTTCGACGACGCCCTTGCGGGCGTCGTTTCCAGGCCGTGTGCGGCCAACTGGCCCGCAAGGCCTTGCGAAGCGTTGGTGTCCGGTGCAAAAGCGCGGCCATGCTGATCATCAACGACCTTTCGCTCCGGATGGCCGGACGCCTGCTTCTTGACCATGCCTCGCTGACCTTGCCGGCCGGCACCAAGGCCGGCCTTGTCGGCCGCAACGGCACCGGCAAGACGACGCTGTTCAAAGCTATCACCGGGGATTTTCCCTCGGAGACAGGCTCGATCGGTCTGCCGAAGAGCACCCGCATCGGCCAGGTGGCGCAGGAAGCTCCGGGTACCGAGGACGCGCTGATCGAGATCGTGCTCAAGGCCGATCTCGAACGTTCGGCGCTGCTCGAAGAGGAAAAGACGGCAACCGATCCCCACCGTATCGCCGACATCCACATGCGGCTGGCTGACATCGACGCGCATTCCGCCGAATCACGCGCCGCCACCATTCTTGCCGGCCTTGGCTTCGATGACGCCGCGCAGCGGCGACCGGCCTCGTCCTTTTCCGGCGGCTGGCGCATGCGCGTGGCACTCGCCGCCGTGCTGTTTGCCGAGCCCGACCTTCTGCTGCTCGACGAGCCGACCAACTATCTCGACCTCGAAGGCACGCTGTGGCTGGAAAACTATGTGTCGAAATATCCGCACACAGTGCTCTTGATCTCGCACGATCGCGACCTGCTCAACCGCGCCGTCAACTCGATCGTTCACCTCGACCAGAAGAAGCTGACCTTCTGGCGCGGTGGCTACGACCAGTTCGAGCGCCAGTACACCGAGCAGAAGGAGTTGCAGGAGAAGGGCCGCGTCAAGCAGGAGGCCGCCCGCAAGCACATGGAATCCTTCGTTGAACGCTTCCGCGCCAAGGCCTCCAAGGCGAGGCAGGCACAGTCGCGCATCAAGGCACTGGAGAAGATGAAGCCGATCGCGGCAATCGTGAACGATTCGGTGCGGCCATTCTCATTCCCCGAACCGGTGAAGACGGTGGCCTCACCGATCGTGGCGCTCAACAACGTCAATGTCGGCTACACCGAGGGGCAGCCGATCCTGAAAAAGATGACGTTGCGCATCGACGCCGACGATCGCATCGCGCTGCTCGGCGCCAATGGCAACGGCAAGTCGACGTTCGCCAAATTGCTGTCCGGCCGGCTGAAGCAAGAGAGCGGCACCATGACGGTGGCGCCCGGGCTGAAGGTGGCGATCTTTGCCCAGCATCAACTCGACGATCTCAGGCCGGAAGAGAACGCCTATGAGCATGTCCGCCGGCTGATGCCGGAGGCCCCGGAATCGAAGGTGCGCGGTCGTGTCGCGCAGTTCGGCCTCACCACCGAGAAGATGAACACCGCCGCCAAGGATCTATCCGGCGGCGAGAAGGCGCGGCTGTTGATGGGGCTGTCGGCCTTCGAGGGTCCGAACCTGTTCATCCTCGACGAACCGACCAACCATCTCGACATCGACAGCCGCGAATCGCTGATCCATGCGCTGAACGAGTTTCCCGGCGCCGTCATCCTGATCTCGCACGACCGGCATCTGCTGGAAGCGACCGCAGACCGGCTGTGGCTGGTCAAGGACGGCGCGGTCAACCCGTATGATGGCGACCTGGAAGACTACAAGACGCTGGTCACCGGCGTATCAGGCGACCGCCGCGGCAAGCGCGAGGCCGACAAGGCGTCAAAAGCCGATCGCCGCCGCGATGCGGCAGCGCGCCGCGCCGCTTTTGAGCCGCTGGCGAAGGAGATCCGCGCCACCGAAGCGCTGATGGACCGCATCCGAAAGCGCATCGACGGCATCGAGGACGAGCTGTCGAATCCGGCTGTCTACGAGAAGGATCCGTCGACAGCGACCCGACTGGCCAAGGAGCGCTCGCAACTCGCCCAGACGCTGGCCGGCCATGAGGAGAAATGGCTGACCATGTCGGCCGACTATGAGGAAGGTACGGCGGAGTAGGGGGCGTAATCTCCCCACCTGTGGGGGAGATGCCCGGCAGGGCAGAGGGGGGCGCTGGCCCGCCAACCTATCGGCCTTTTGCCCCAGCACCGCGCCGGTGTTGATCAGAGCAGGATCGTACCAAAAGTTGGCGATCCTTCGCGCCCCCCTCTGTCCTGCCGGACATCTCCCCCTCGTGGGCAGGGGAATCGCACATGAGTACAAAGGGACTCTTGTGTGGTGTGCGGAAATCGATTCTGAAAGGACCTCTGGATGATCGGAGG